>NZ_JAXKVW010000008.1 GCF_036172515.1 Flexistipes sp. | reverse complement strand
ACTCAAAAAGGACTCATTCAGCTATTGAATACAATACTCCGAGAGAGAAACTGGAACTATATTATAAAGAAATGGAGCAATGTGCTTAACTTTTTGTGTAGAAAAAGGTGGAAAGTCCACCTGTAAACTTAATACTTATAAACCACTTTAACCTTTACCTCTCTATCTCACCAATAAAAAATGGGAGGGCGCCAAAACTTTAGTTCTTGATTTGTGTTTAAAATATGATAAAAAGTTATAACTATTTATGGAGGATATATTATGAGTAAGGTTTTTCTTGACGAGAAATACATACCTGATAGATGGTATAATATACTGGCTGATCTTCCTAAGCCTATGGACCCGCCCATCAGCCCTTTTACCGGCAAACCTGTTACATTCGATGAAATGAAAGCATTATTCCCCCCTCAGCTTATCGAGCAGGAGATGTCCACACAAAGATGGATCGATATCCCGGAAAAAGTAATGGAGGTAATGCGTCTTTGGAGACCGACACCGTTGATACGGGCAGAAAGATTTGAAAAGGCACTCGGTGTGAAATCCAAAATCTACTTTAAATATGAAGGAACATCACCGGCCGGAAGCCATAAACCGAACACTGCAGTGGCTCAGGCTTATTATAACAAAATAAACGGAATAAACCGGTTAACCACCGAAACAGGCGCAGGCCAATGGGGAAGCGCTTTGTCGGTGGCCTGCAAAATGCTTGAAATGCAGTGCAGAGTATATATGGTAAAAGTAAGCTTCAACCAAAAACCGTACAGAAAATCTTTTATGCGCATGTTTGATGCGGAAGTTATACCCAGTCCTTCTGAATTTACAAATGCCGGCAGAGAAATACTGAAACAGAATCCCGAATCCAATGGAAGTCTCGGGCTTGCAATCAGTGAGGCTGTGGAGGAAGCTGCAGGCAGAGATGATACGAATTACGCTCTGGGCAGCGTTCTGAATCATGTTGTTTTGCACCAGACTGTAATAGGACTTGAAACAAAAAAACAGTTCGAGCTGATCAATGATTATCCGGACAAAATCTTTGCTTCCTGCGGCGGAGGGTCTAATTTCGGCGGAATAGCCATCCCTTTTATAAAAGACAAACTGGAGGGGAAAAATGTGGAAGCAGTTGCAGTTGAACCCGCAAGCTGCCCCACCCTCACAAAAGGCACATTTGCTTACGATTACGGCGATGTTGCAAAATTAACCCCTATTATGAAAATGTACACACTGGGACATGACTTTGAGCCGCCTGCAATCCATGCAGGGGGGCTGCGTTATCACGGGGAATCTCCTATTGTCAGCCATCTTTACCATGAAGGGATAATCGATGCACAGAATGTTCACCAATCTGACATTTTTAAATATGGGATCATGTTTGCACAGACCGAAGGGATTGTTCCTGCTCCGGAATCTGCTCATGCAATTGCGGCTGCGGCTATGGAAGCTGAAAACAATATGGAAGAAGGCAAAGAAAAATCAATTCTCTTCTGTCTCAGCGGACACGGTTTCTTTGACATGTCTGCTTACGACGCTTATTTCGACGGCAAACTCGAAGATTATGAATATCCTGAAGAAGCAATCAGAAAATCACTTGAAAACTTACCCAACGTTTAATATCTTTCTTATCACAGGGGAGAAGCTTCCCCTGTGAATTCTTTAAAAAGGTAGGCATATGAAAGTACTTATGCACCAATGCTGCGCACCCTGTTCAATATACACATCAAAAATTCTCCATGAAAACTTTGAAGCAGTTTACGGCTTTTTCTACAATCCAAACATACATCCGGTAACAGAGTTTTACAAAAGACTGGAAAGTGTATCTGAATTCAACGATGAAAACAATATAAAGTCGATAATAGATGAGTACTACGGATTGGAAGAATTTACCAGAAATGCAGTTTACAGGGAAGACAACAGATGCATGTACTGCTATTCATCCAGGATTGAAAAATGTGCACAAATAGCATCAAAGGGAAAGTTCGATTACTTTACAACTTCATTATTATACAGCAAATTCCAGAACCACGAACTTATAGCTGAATTATGTGAAGCTGCGGCAAAAAAATACAACACAAATTTTTTCTATTACGATTTCAGAGAAGGGTGGAAAGAAGGAATAGAAAAAAGCAAAGAGATGGATATGTACAGGCAGCAATACTGTGGGTGCATTTACAGTGAAGAGGACAGATACCGGAAACAGTTATCAAAGCGCTTCAATTACAGCAAAGCAAATGAAAAATCAGGAGCAGTTTAGATGCCCGGAGTACCCGACTTTGCTAAATTACTCATAATCATCGGTCTGGTAATAGCAGGAATCGGAATTGTTTTGCTTTTCGGCGGAAAATTCGGGTTGGGGAAACTTCCAGGAGATATTCTAATAAAAAAAGATGATTTTACTTTTTATTTCCCGATAGTTACTTCAATTATTATAAGTATTATTCTTACAGTCTTGTTTAATATTTTTTTCAGAAAATAAAAAATCCGCCCGAAGGCGGATATAGTTTTTGTCGTTATAACCAGTTAATAATTCCGGTTCGTATAGATTTATCTATACCTTAACAACATTAGCTGCCTGAGGACCTTTGGGACCTTCAACAACTTCAAATTCCACTTCGTCGCCTTCTTTCAAGGACTTGAAACCTTCCATTGAAATTGCGGAATAGTGCACAAAAACATCCTCGCCGTCTGAGCCAGTTATAAAACCGTACCCCTTTGAATCATTAAACCATTTCACTGTACCTGTGTTACTCATTCTTTCACCTCTTATATTTCTTTGGGCTGCACCCTTCTATTATAATACCAGCATCTTATCTATTAGTCAAAAGAAATATTTAAATTTTTTACTTTCCAAAAAAAAGATATTCCTGTAGAAAACTGCAAATGCTGATTAAATAAAGGAGCTGCCATGGAAAACATTAGCGTAAAAATTGATAAAATAAATGATATATCTGAGCTTTACAGGCAATTTTACAAAGATACATCTGATTCTACAGGGACAATATTAGTACATCACGGTAAAGCAAAATATCCGGGAAAATATGTAAAAGATTATTCTGAAATAAAACTTTATGAAAAAACTCCCGAAGCTGAAAAGGTTCTTAAAGAAAAAGCCAGTGAAATTTTCAAAAAATACAATCTCAATTCTCTGCTGGCCGTTCACAATATCGGAACAATTTACAAAAACGACCCGATACTTTTTCTGGCAGTGGAAGCAAAAGACAGAGAAACCGGTTTTAAAGGGATGCGGGAACTTCTGGAATTTATAAAATCAGAAAAATTTTTAGGATTGGAAGAAATAAAATAATATACAGAGACTTTTGAATAATTGAGCCATTATAAATTTTACCACCCCAGCCCCTCCTAACTCTTTGATAGGATAAGAGTTAAATTCCGAGTACCGAGCACATATACATTTATGTGCTCGATGGAGTGGACAAATCTCTGATGTTGTCTGACAAAATATACCCCCTTCTTAACCTCCCCCTAAAGTAGGGGGAGAGATCAGTTCCCCTCCTAAGATAGGAGGGGTCAGGGGTGGTATGAAAATAGCTGTTTGGCAAGAGACCTCTCCGCTTCGGTCGAGGTGACAGTTTTTGCATATAATCCGCCTTAGGCGGATAAATAGAAGGTAAACATAAGGCATCCTTTCGCCCGGGCACTTAGAGTTTTAAGTGCCCGAGTGGGAATCTCTACCGTAAGAAACGATATAGCAAACAAACATGTAAGTGTTCTTATTGTTGCAGAAAGTAGGATAACTCCAGTAATTATTCAAGTTTCGCACTTATACTGTTTTCACGTCTTTGCGAGGAGTGAAAACGACGAAGCAATCTCTCTACTTTTCTTGTTTTGAGATTGCCACAACCCTGTTCCCACAAGGTTTCGCAATGACAAAACGAAGTGCGAAACTTGAGTAATTATTGCTTGTTTTTACCTGATTTAACAGAGGAATGTTTGATATAGCGTGATACATCTTTAAGTCTTTTTTTCAAAGTTCTATATTTTTCACGGTTAAACTCTTTGTCTCCGTAAACTGCCGAATAATATTCATATGCCAGTTTTTTCAGTTCCTCACCAATTTCCTTATTGCCTACATTGTTAACAGCCTGAATAAGTCCTTCCCCGGCCGTTCTTGAAACTCCCAGCTTCAGAAAAACTTCATCAAATTTTTTCAAAATTTTTTCTGTTCTTTTTTCTCTTTTCTTTTTAAAAACAAATATTAATAAAAGGATAAACGGTATTATCAGAGCAAAAACACCTTTGCCGAAAAGCTTTAAATCAAATTTAATATTTTCAGCTGCTTCAGCGGCATTTTTCAACCCTTCCATCTGTTTTGCAAAATCGTAATTAATCACAAAAACTGTCCAGTAATAATTCAGTTTATCAAAAAACAGTTTAATCTCCTTAAGACTGCTGAGCTTATTTTTATCTGAAAATCTACTGAAGTCAGCAGGAGTGGGATCATATGTCCGCCATGCTCCGTCGATATAAGCTTCCACCCACACATGGGCATTACTGTACAAAACTGAATAATAACCGGCCCCTTCATCATAATAGCCGCCTCTAAAACCACCCACAAGTCTTGAAGGAATACCGTTCAGCCGAAGAAGAACACCCATTGCAGAAGCAAAATATTCACAATTCCCCATTTTTGTAACGGTAAGAAAATGCTTTAACGGTTCTTTGCTTAAAGGCAAATTTTGAAGGGAATATTTGAAATCCGGAGGTTTTAAATAATTAATGATATTATCTGCAGTTCCGGCGTCGGTGTCACCTTTAAGACGGCTTGCAATCTTTTTGACTTCACTGCTTATTCCTGAAGTCTGCAAATATATTTCTTTCCTTGCCAAATGAGCATTAATCTGCTGACTTAGGCGGGAAACAGCTGTGTAGGATATTTTTGTTTTCACAGGCTCCTCTGTGATAACCTCCCCACGCTTCTTATCAAAACTGAAATCATCGGAATATGTTATATCAACAGGCACATTTAACGTATAAAGATATTCATTAGCCGTGGGCTCCATAAATACTCTGTATTTTATAATTTTTTTATTCTGACTTTCATGTTTAATGTTGTGTTCTGTTCCGGAACCTCCGTAGTTACTCTCCCAGCCGTTATTCCGGTATGTATCCAGGACCACACCCCGCCAGTAAAGAAATTTATCGTCAATTTTTTTCATTTTCACCCTGAATGCCGTTTTATCGTTATTTTGAATAAAATTGACTGTTCCCAGTTTTATGCTGTCAGTAAACCCGGTGGAAGCATTCTGACGGTTATTCAAAAAACTCAGCATCGGATAATCCGTACGCGGAAGAATCAAAAAAAGAAAAGCCGCGGCCGGTATGGAAATAACCATAATCAGAGTTATGGGTTTTAAAATGGAAACAAAAAACGGCTTATCCATGATAAAAGTATTATCCTCAACCATCACAGTCAGAAGAACCATTTGCAAAACAATGAGCAGCACCTCAGCAAAAAGGTAAACCAGAAAAACCATACTCAAATTTAACAGGGAAAGACCTGCCAGAATAAAAACGGCCATAAGGGATATCTGCATATAGTCCCTGTATTGTTTCCTTTCCATCAACTTCAGCCCCATCAGCACAATGAGGGCATTGATAAAAATGACATTCATATTTTCAATACTGAAATTGATAAACGCTGCAAATAAAACAATCACTCCCAGAAAATTAGCCAAAAAACGCGGCAAATAGAGATTATAGCCCTTTATTTCCAGAAAATTTGCAATAATCACTCCGGAAATAAAAACAAGGACAAAAGGGTTCATATACTCTGCGACTGCAGCAAAACATATAATACTTACAAGAATTGTGTTTATTTTTATCAGATTAATTATTGTCATCATATAAAGCCAGATATCTGAGAAGGTTAAGTTTGTGTCCGTGTGATATATCAGGGGGGAAATAATCGTTGTCCGTTTTTAGCCCCACCGGCGTATTCTTCTTAATCAAATCAATGATGTCATAAGCCGCAGCGGAAATTTCAGACTCCGATACAAAATCCAAACCGCTTAAGTCAATAACTACTGGAGAATTAAGCCCTCCGCTAAAATTCTTCGCTTTCAGCTCGTCGCTTTTTGCAAAATGTTTCCAGTGAATAAGACGCAAACTGTCCCCATACTCATAATTCCTTATACTGCTGAGCTCTTCCGATGCCTGATTATCTTTTACGGCATTCCCTTCAGTCTCATTGAGCGAATAACTTCTTGCACTTTCATTTGATTTCACAGGCTTTGGGAAAACCACTGCTTCACTGTTAACGGGAATTTTTTTACATCTTACAAAAAAATTAAACGGAAACCTCGAGTAAAGGACTATCTCTTTAATGCGGTTAACACCCCTTTTCTGAAATATCAAATCCGTTTTACCCTCTTTGATGCTTTGCCGCCCTATTCTGCCGAAAAACACTTCACTTTCATAAAATTTTATTTTAAGCAGGTATGAATCAAGAAATTTTTTTTCATTTTCTGCCTTCAGTCTCACTCTAAAGGCAGAACCGGCATAAATTTCAGCGGGCATTTTAAGATTGATTTTTATATTGTTTATATTTTTTTTGCCGTAAAAACCGGAAATAGCCATTACAGCCAGTAGAAAAGAAACAATAATAAAAATAAGGTTATTGCCGGTGTTAACTGCGGCAAATCCCAGTACTATTGTAACTATAATATAAAACCAACCGGCTTTGGTAAAATAAACGGGTTTAAAATTCGTCTTTGTTTTTAAAGCAGATTTTTTCATACGGGAAATTTGATTGAATCCAAAAGTGATTTCAGCATATCTGTTTTCTCATCCTCGGGCAGCTGTCTTCTAAAAATAACCCTGTGGGAAACAGTATACCTGCAATAATCGGAAATATCTTCGGGTATCACATAATCCCGATTATTAACAAAAGCACTGACCTTAGCAGCATTGAGGATAGAAAGCATAGCCCTTGTGGATAAACCTATCAAAAACTCACTGCTTTCCCTGGTAATATTTGCAATTTCCAGCAGGTATTCATAGATTTTATCATCAACTTTGACATTATTTTTTATGAAATTAATAAGATTAAGTACACTTTCAGAGCTCAAAACAGGTTCAGATTTATTAATCTCTCCTCTGCTGCTACCTCCTTTCAAAATTTCAAGCTCCCGCTTTCTGGAAGGGTAACCGATGCTTATTTTCATCAAAAATCTGTCCAGTTGTGATTCCGGCAGAGGAAACGTTCCGTGCTGTTCCGAGGGATTTTGAGTTGCTATCACAAAAAACGGCTTCGGCAAATTATATGTCTTCCCCTCTACAGTGACCTGTTTCTCCCCCATAGATTCCAGAAGAGCACTCTGAGTTTTTGGAGTTGCTCTGTTGATTTCATCCACAAGCACAATATTATTGAAAATCGGCCCCTTTCTGAATTCAAAGGATCTTTTGTCTTTGTTAAAAATGGATAACCCGGTTATATCGGTGGGCAAAAGATCATTTGTACACTGAATTCTCCCAAAAGAAAGCCCCATTGATTTTGCAATGGCAAGGGCAAGAGTTGTCTTTCCCAGACCGGGAACATCCTCAATAAGAAGATGGCCTCTGCTGAGGAAAGTAATCAGCGTCAATCTTAAAGCTTTATCTTTGCCCTGCAGATACTTATCATAATATTCAAAGAGTTTGTCTATGTCTTCTCTGTAGTTTTTCACTTTACTCTCCTGCTTTATTCTAATTGCTTAAATAATTAAATTCAATAACTTCTCGACTTTTTTAATTATTAATTTAAAAGTTCCAACATGGATTAAATTTTAATATTATTAGTTAAATACGTAGTTGTATACTGCATATTGTATACAATGTTTTATTATTTAATTAATTTAAATTAAAACACCAGTATTTTTTTACTGCAACATCTTGCAAACAGAACAACAAATCAGCCATAACTCACAGAGAATAAAGAATTATACCGTTACCAAAAATAATAGTTGACATTTATAAAACATTGTATTAATCTTTTTACAGGACTTGGGATTATGGATGCTGTGGTAATAATATAAAAAAGGAGGTGAAAGAAAAATTTAAGTCCTTTTTAATTAGCATCCATGTGATTTAGGTTTTTTTCAAAAACGCTCAGAGAGGTGTATTTATGGACAAGGAAGCTATGGAGCAATATTGGAAACGAAACCTGAAAATTATCGGCTGGTTGCTGGCAATTTGGTTTCTTGTTTCTTATGTTGCAGGAATTCTTTTGGTTGATGTTTTAAATAACATTCACATCGCAGGTTTTCCACTTGGATTTTGGTTTGCACAACAGGGCTCAATAGTCATTTTCATCATCCTGATTTTCACCTACTGCAAATTGATGAACAATCTGGACAGAGAATTTGACGTTCTGGAAGAAGAGTAAGGGGGTTAGTATATGGGTACACAAATATGGATATATTTCTTTGTTATTTTAACATTTGCGATTTACGTTGGTATTGCTATATGGGCCCGTGCAGGCAGTACTAAGGACTTTTATGTTGCAGGCGGCGGTGTTGGCCCCGTTGCAAACGGGGCTGCAGTTGCGGCGGACTGGATGTCAGCAGCATCTTTTATATCAATGGCAGGTCTCATTGCTTTTATGGGTTACGGCGGTTCTCTCTTTCTTATGGGTTAGACCGGCGGTTACTGCCTTCTGGCTATGCTGCTTGCTCCTTATCTTAGAAAGTTCGGCCGTTACACGGTACCGGATTTCTTTAAAACACGTTATTATTCAAAAACAGCTTCAGGTGTTGCAGTACTTTGTCTTCTCATCGCATCACTTACCTACGTTATCGGACAGATGACAGGTGTTGGTGTTGCATTTTCAAGATTTCTTGAAACCTCAAACACAGTTGGAGTTATTATCGGTATGGCGGTTGTTTTTGTTTATGCGGTTTTGGGTGGTATGAAAGGTATTACTTACACGCAGATTGCCCAGTATACGGTAATGATTATAGCGTACACGATTCCGGCTATATTCATATCGATCACACTTACAGGCAATCCTCTTCCGCAGTTCGGGCTTGGTTCCGAATTCGGCGATACAGGCTCCTACATGCTGCAAAAGCTTAACGAGGTTGTAACAAGTCTCGGCTTCAGTGAATACAGTACAAACTTCAGATTCAGCAAACTTAATATGTTTGTGTACACAATGTCGCTGATGATCGGTACGGCAGGTCTGCCTCACGTTATTATGCGTTTCTTTACCGTGGCTAGTGTTAAAAATGCACGTTTGTCCGCAGGATGGGCGCTTATTTTCATCGCAATACTTTACACCACTGCTCCTGCTGTTGCTGCCATGGCTCGTTTGAACATCCATGCAACAGTTAACAAAGCAGTAATGCAGGAAAACGGTAACTATTTTGCTGAAGAAAACAGTATTAAATATGAAAACAGACCTCAGTGGATGAGAAACTGGGAAGTTACAGGACTTATACAGTTCAAGGATAAAAACAACGACGGACGTATCCAGTATTACAACGGCAACTCCAACGACCAGCAGTTTCTGAACAACGCTGCTGCCGCCGGCTGGCAAGGCAATGAATTAACAGTTAACCGAGATATTATGGTTCTTGCCAACCCTGAAATTGCTAACCTTCCCGGCTGGGTAATAGGTCTCGTTGCAGCTGGTGGTCTTGCTGCGGCCCTTTCAACAGCTGCCGGTCTGCTTCTTGCTATATCTTCGGCTATATCACACGACCTTGTTAAAGGTATGATAAAGCCTGATATCAGTGATAAAGGAGAGCTCCTTACCGGTAGGATCGCTATGGCTGCGTCTATTATATTCGCAGGTTATCTTGGTCTGAATCCTCCGGACTTTGCTGCCGGTACTGTTGCTATAGCATTCGGTCTTGCGGCCAGTTCGCTCTTTCCAGCTATTATGATGGGGATATTCAGCAAAACGATGAACAAAGAAGGCGCAATAGCCGGTATGATTGCCGGTATTGGTGTTACAATGATTTACGTTTTCGCCCATTACGGTATATTCTTTATACCCGGCACTGAATTCCTGGGACTCTTCGGCGGTAACGCAAGATTCTTCCTTGGAATCGAGCCTAACGCTTTCGGTACCATAGGTGCTATTGTTAACTTCCTGGTAGCTTTCGGAGTTAAAAATATGACTCAGAAAGTACCTGATGACATTGCGGAAATGGTTGAAAACATCCGTTATCCAAAAGGTGCAGGAGAAGTAACATCTTCACACCATTAAACATTTAAGTACATGATACTAAAACTTAGGGCTCCCTTATTTAAGGGAGCCTTTTTTTATCATTTAACTTTTGTTTTTTTTGCGTTATTATATTTTTAAAATACAATAGAGGTGTTATGTGTTAGTTCTTAATCCTTTTATAGTAATATCATGGATTCTTTTTATGGCTCTTTTTCCCGTCGCATTTTACTGGTTGAGAAATGCCTATAAAATTTTTATCAAGAAAGATTATTCAAAAGTCGCATTAAAAAAAGAACAACCGCCCAAAAATCCTGCAAAGTGGGCTCCTTTTGTGGGTCTTTTAAACCTGGCTGCAGGGATTGCAATCATTTGGGCAATTATAGGTGCACTGCCCTTCTGGTTTATATACCCTTATGAAAAATGGACCGGGATTGCAGCGGTTACAATATGGTTTAAGCTGTTCGGTGAGTACATTATAAAGAACCATGCTCACCCCTTTAAAGTTGCAAAAAACAAATAGTCTAAGGTATACTTATGGCCCTGGTTAACCACTTAAAAACCGTTGAACCATTCATAAACATCCCCGAAGGTATAGCTGACTTTTTAAGAGAAAAAAGCATAGTAAAGGAGTATCCTAAAAATAAAATTATCTTCTCACAATATGATAAGCCCACGGGATATCTGTATTTTATTAACAAAGGTCAGGTGGAAATATTCTCCGAGACAAGCGAAGGGGTGGAAATCACCGTTGATAACAGAAGTGACGGAGAATACTTCGGATGGACACCTATTTTCACCAACGAAGGATATTCAGCCGGAGCAAGGACATCTAAGGACACACAATGTCTTCTCATACCTAAAGATATAATACTGGAAATATCCAGAAAATATCCCATAGTCAGTAACTTTTTCAACAAAGCCGTTCTCTCCCGGATAAGAAAATTATATCAGGAAGTGGTAAAAAGCCACGATATTGACCACCAGGCACAGATAGACGCCTACCCTTTTCAGAAAAAAATCGGGGATATTATGACCCCTAAGCCACTGACTGCTTCTTCTGAAGCCAAAGCAAGTGAAATTGCAAACATAATGACTGAGAAAGGTATAAGCTCAATTCTCATCTGCGATTCAACAGGCAAATTACTGGGTATAGTCACTGAGAGGGATTTGGTCACAAAAATTCTTTCAAGAAATGACGAATTCTGTCAAAAAGATATGAAGGCAAGCGAATTTATGACCCCCGATCCTTATGTAATGTCTTCTGAGGATTACATGTATGAAGCAGCTGCCTTTATGCTCAGGCACAAAATAAGGCATCTTCCTATAGTTGATAATGAAGAGCTGACAGGGATACTGTCAATAAGGGATTTGATGAAATTCAGAAGCCAGAAATCTGTGCTTCTCATAGGAAAAGCAAAAGAAGCAGTGAAAATCGAGAATCTTAAGCCGATACGTGATGAAATTGTCTCCGTGGCAAAAGTTCTTCTTATGGAAAACCGCTCCCATGTGGAAACAATGGAAATTATCTCTTACATACATCACAACATAATCCGGAGATGCTTCGAACTCGTTTACGAAGACATGGTTAACCAGGGCTATAAGCCTCCTGACATAAAATACTGCTTTATAATAATGGGAAGCGGCGGCAGGAAGGAGATGCTTCTCGGTCCTGATCAGGATAACGGAATAATATTCGAAGACTTCCCGGATGAGAAACGTGAAGAAGTGGACAACTTTTTTATTCCTTTTTCGGAAAAGCTTGTTAATGCTCTGGATTACCTTGGTTATCCTTTGTGCAAAGGCAATGTCATGCTCAGCAATCCCAAATGGAGAGGCCGGCTCAATGACTGGAAGGATAAGGTTGCAAAATGGATAGAAACGCCCGAGCCTCAGCGTGTAAGATATTCATCAATCTTTTTTGATTTTTTCCCTCTTTACGGTTCACCGGATTTACTGAACGACCTTAAAACATTTATTCTGAAACAGGTTTACGATAATAAGCTTTTCCTTTATAAAATGATGGAACTTGATTTCAAGCACAAGGTTCCGTTCGGCTTTCTGGGGCGGTTTGTCACATCAAGCGAGGAAGAACACAAGGGTGAACTTTCCGTTAAAGAAAACGGCAGTATATTCATTGTCGACTGTATAAGAATGTATATGCTTGAAAACAGTACCTATGCCAACACCACTCTTGAAAGACTGGACAAACTTTATGAAAAGGGGGTATTCACCAAAGCCACTGTCGATCATATTAAGGCGGCTTTTGAGTACTTTACTTACATCAGGTTGAAAAATGAAATTAAACTCATTGAGCAGGGTGAAAAACCCGATCATTACCTTGACCCTTACAAACTGCCCAAAAATGAGCAGGAACTTTTGAAAGAAGCTTTCAAAGTGGCGGACAAGCTTCAGGATTCCACCCGCAGACATTTCGGCAAAATAGTAGGGCTGTAGCTATAACGTCCACCTGAATGGGTGAGAGATAGGTATATAGGTAGACAGAGAAGTGGTGTATTAGTGTATTGGTGTATTGGTTAATTTGTATATTTGTTGATTGGCATTCAACATTGAACTTTACTATCAGCAAGTTTCCTTAATTATTTAAAGCTTTCACACTGTAACTTTCTGAGAGACCTCTCCGATTCGGTCGAGGTGACAGTCTTTGTATATCATCTGCCTTGGAAAGATAAATAGAATGTTACACATATTTACCAGCCTAAAGGACTGGTGTTAACCGTAGGTATTCTTTCGACCGAGAACTTAAAGGTTAAATGCCCGGGAAGCGATTTCCATGATTTTTCTGTTTTGACGAAACTAAGTGCGAAACTCGAATTAATAATCATATTTATACCTAAATATTATTGGACTTTCTATACTTAATTAGCTACAAAAGGGGGTGACACCTCAAATTTTATGTGTTAATTAAGGGTTTTTACAATAGATTCAGGAGGCGGTTAATGCACTACAATCATTCCGAAGTTGAATCCACCTGGCAAAAGCTTTGGGAAGAGCACAAAAGCTATAAAACATCGAAAGACGAAAGCAAGGAAAAGTTTTACTGCCTGGAAATGTTTCCTTATCCTTCGGGAAAAATCCATATGGGGCATGTGCGAAACTACGCCATTGGCGATGTTGTGGCCAGATACAAAACCATGCAAGGATTCAATGTAATCCACCCTATGGGATGGGATGCATTCGGACTTCCTGCTGAAAATGCAGCCATTAAAAATAAAATTCATCCTGCAAAATGGACATATTCCAATATTAAATTCATGAAAGAACAGCTGAAAAAGCTCGGGCTTTCATATGACTGGGACAGAGAAATAGCAACATGCGACCCTGAATACTACAAATGGGAGCAGCTGGTATTTATTAAAATGTTTGAAAAGGGGCTGGTTTACAACAAAACATCTAATGTAAACTGGTGTGAAGACTGCAACACCGTTCTTGCAAATGAACAGGTTGAAGACGGAAAGTGCTGGAGATGCGGCAACGAAGTTGAAATAAAAGAACTGGACGGTTGGTTTTTCAAGATTTCTGAATATGCAGATGAGCTCCTCGATTACACATACAAAATGGACGGTTGGCCGGAAAAAGTTCTCACTATGCAGAGAAACTGGATAGGCAAATCCCACGGTGCAATTATCAGGTTCCCTCTGCAAGAACTTGATGAGCCAATTGAAGTATTCACAACAAGACCGGACACCCTTTACGGAGCTAATTTTATGCTGATAGCTCCGGAACACCCCCTCACAAGACAACTAATAGCCGGAACGGAAAAAGAGGAAGAAGGGATAAAATTCATCAATTCTATTCTGAAGGAAGAAAAAATCAGCCGTATGGCTGAAGACAAGGAAAAGAAAGGTTTTTTTACCGGTAAATATGTAACCAACCCGATGACGAACAAGCAGATTCCGATATATATTGCAAACTATGTACTTATGGACTACGGAACCGGCGCCATTATGGCAGTACCTGCACATGATCAGAGGGATTTTGATTTCGCCAAAGAATACAACCTTCCGATTACCGTAGTAATCCAGCCGGAAGGTAAAGAACTAAACGTAGAAACCATGGAAGAAGCTTATGCAGGAGACGGTCACCTTGTTAATTCCGGGAAATTTAACGGCTTGGATGTGGAAACGGCTAAAGAAAAAATCACCGAATATCTTAATGAAAATAATCTCGGTGAAAAAACAGTTAACTACAGATTGAAAGACTGGGGGATCTCCAGACAGAGATATTGGGGAGCACCAATCCCGGTGGTACACTGTGAAAAATGCGGAGTTGTTCCTGTAAAAAATGAGGATTTGCCGGTGGAACTTCCTCTTGATGTTGAATTCACCGGAATAGGCAATCCTTTGGAGTCGGCGGAAGAATTTGTGAATACAGAATGTCCCAGGTGCTCAGCACCGGCAAAGCGCGAAACCGACACAATGGACACCTTTGTGGAATCTTCATGGTATTTTCTCAGATACTGCTCTCCTCAGTGTGAAACCGCTCCTTTTAATAAGGATGAAGCAAATTACTGGATGCCCGTGGATCAATATATCGGCGGTGTGGAACATGCAATAATGCATCTGCTTTATGCACGATTTTATACAAAAATATTGAGAGATCTTGGTTTTCTTAATGTTGACGAGCCCTTCCAGAATCTGCTTACACAAGGGATGGTATGCAAGGAAACGTACAAATGCCCTATACACGGATGGCTTTTTCCCGAAGAGGTTGAAAATGACAAATGTGTTATATGTGATTCGGATGTGGAAATCGGACGTGTGGAAAAGATGAGCAAGTCCAAAAAGAATGTAGTGGATCCGGATAATTTGATAAAAGAATACGGAGCTGACACAGCAAGGCTTTTCAGCCTTTTTGCTGCGCCGCCGGACAGAGACCTCGAATGGAACCAACAGGGCGTGGAAGGTTGTTACAGATTCATCAACAGAATTTACCGACTTGTTACAAAAAACTCAGACTTAAAAATTGAAAACACAAATCCTGAGAAAAAAGAGTCTGAACTGTCAAAAGAACTGGAATACAATTTGCATTCAACAATAAAAAAAGTAACAAACGACATTGAAAAGTTCCACTTAAACACAGCTGTGGCTGCTTGTATGGAGCTGACGAATTTTCTTTACCAAACAGAAAAAAACCTAAAAACTGATAAGGAAAAAATACTCTTTATGCAGTCACTGGAAACACTTCTGAAAATGCTGACACCCTTTGTGCCACATGTATGTGAGGAGTTATGGAAAAAACTCGGCAACAATACATTTATATCAAATCAGGACTGGCCGTCATTCGATGAAAGTAAAACAGTAAAAGATACCACAACCATTGTTGTTCAGATTAACGGCAAAGTCAGAGCTAACCTTGAACTGCCTGTGGGAGCCCAAAAAGAAGAGGCGCTGAATTCCGCCAAAGCTGACTCCAAAGTACAAAAGCATCTCGAAGGCAAAAATCTTATTAAAGAAATATATGTCCCGGACAAGCTGATAAGTCTGGTGGTTAAATAATGAAAAAATTAACTCTGCTGATCACCATTCTGCTGATTTTCGGCTGTGGTTACAAAATAGCAGGATTAACCAATAACAACGGATTAAATTACAAATATCATATTGCATCTATAGTCAACAATGCTGATGAAGCGAATTACAGAAGTATGCTGGACAGACAGGCCGCCATTTTCTTTACCCGCTACAGCGCCCTTGCCAAAAAGAAAGAAGCTGATTACAGACTTCATTTCAGATTAGACAGTGTAACAACCTCGGCATCAATAAACTCACGTACAAATCAAGCCGTCAGATCTGATCTGTCAGCCAGGCTTCACATTCTCGTTCTGGATAAAAACTCAAATAACGTTTTTGATAAAACTTTCTCCAGAACAAATTCTTTTACAATAAGTAATAACATTTCAGAAAACCGACGCAACAGAAATGAGGCTTTCCGTGACACAATCAGCGATATACTCCTGGATTTCAAGAATGAGTTTGAAAAGTAAACAGTACGTAATCGTAGGCAACAAAATTTTTCAGGAAAAAAAGCTGTCAGAAGTCACTGATTCTTTAGAAGAGCCTGAGGAAAGCGTTTTTTATGCCGATGAATTGAACCCGGAAGAATTTTTTACCGTAATTTTTACTATGCCTCTTTTCTCTTCAGAAAAGCTTGTTGTTATAAAAAATGCAGAAAAGTATAAAGACATCTGCTGGCTTATGGAAAAATCCCGAAAATCCGAATCGATAATCGTTTTTCTTTTTGAATCTATAAATAAAAAGGAATTAAGAGAAGCAGAAGAAAATTTCACACTTATACAGGAGACAAAAAAGAACAAAACAGGTATAATCAACGAAATTTCAGCGATGTTTAATGAAAAAGGGTTTCGTTTAAGCAAACAGATAGCCGAAGAAATATATATTTTATGCAACAACGACTTATCAATTGTGAAAAATGAACTGGAAAAAGTGGAAATTTACTTTAATTATACAAAACCTGAAAATGAAACGGACATCCTGAATATCATAAGCTCTTCCAGAAACGAGTCCATCTTCCAGTTTATCGACCAATTCTGCAACAAAAACTACAAAGGTGCCATGTCCAGCTTATACAGGCTCATAGATGCCGGGGAAAATCTGGATATATTGTACAGTATGCTGTTTAAAAGAATCCAAAAAATATATCTATACAAAATCAATCCCTCGCTCATAAACGAGCATACTTTTGTAATCAATAAAATCAAATCAAACAAGAAACTGTGGTCTAATAATGAACTTGCGGAAGTGATAGCCTTATTCAATGAAATAGACTTTAAGTCCAAAACGGGTTATAAAGACGATGCCAGGGGGCTTATTAATCTTCTTAATCTAATCGCTCCAAATAGCAAACGTTTCTCCCGATATCCATGACATTCCTGTAAAGCAGTACATTGACACCAGCTTTTTTTGTCTCTTCAAATATTTCACAGTATCGTGAATCAATCTCATCTGCACAACGAAATTTTTTTCTGTCCGACTGGATTATGTACAGAACATAAGCCTTATAACCCATTTCCACTGATTCTTTTAATGTCCGAAGGTGACGCTGGCCTCTGGTAGTCACAGCATCAGGAAACATAGCGTAACTCTCATCAAAAAGAGAGACACTTTTCACCTCAACAAGATTCCTTTGACCTTTTATATCAATACAGAAATCAAGCTTGCTGTTTAATATTGTATATTCTCTTATAACTTTCCGGAAACCGTTTAATTCGGTTATCTCTCCATCTCTGAGTGCATTCTCCACAATTTTATTTACTTTAATAGTATTTGTATAAACCCAGCAATTATCAACCCTGAAACTTTCCAGCGTATATTTCAACTTCCTTTTGGGGTTATCACTTTTTGAAAACGCAACCTCCCTGCCCTCTTTTAAAAGATTTCTCATGGAACCGGTATTGGGATTATGAGCTGTCAGAACGGTTCCTTTAAAATCGATATCAACAAAAAATCTTTTATACCTTTTCAGAAAATAGCCGTAATAAAGCTTCGGTAAGTTAAACATTGGAATTCCTTTATAAAATTAAACCAGGTAGAAAGAATACCTGTTTAGTCTTGAAAAATAAATAATTTTAATTATTTTTCAAAATAACTGAATATTCCTGTCTTAGGGAATATATCAAAATTACATATAATGCGGAGGCGTTTATATTGAATTTTTTCAAAGGAAGTGAAATTAAATTCCTGTTAATCATTATACTCATATTCACTTTTATCTCCGGTGTTTCAGCACACTTTTATGTATCCACTCAGGTGAAACATTTCAACAACATCTTTCCACAACTAAAAAATTCACAAAACAAACTGAGCTCAAAAATCAATAAATCAAGACAGAAAATCTCATTTTACAGCAGGGTAATTGACATTCAGCAGCTTTTGGATGAATTCGGGATGAACGTCAGCAATTATTCCACATACGATTTGGCATACACTATCGCCAAAGAATCCAAACAGCATCATATAGACCCTTATCTAATACTTGCTATGATCAAAACAGAAAGCTCTTTCAGAATCAAGGTTGTTTCTTATAAAGGTGCTGTGGGTCTGATGCAGCTGCTTCCGGATACAGCTTACTATATTTCGGACAAGAGAAGCGATCTAAACCTCAACAAACGGCATGAACTGTTTGATCCAGTTGCGAATATCAGGGTTGGAATAAATTACTTTGCCTATCTGAAGGATAAATTTAACGGCAATGAGAAATATGCAATTATGGCTTATAATTTCGGCCCTACAAATTTAAAAAAATACCTTGCCCGGAACTACTCTCTTCCCAGTTTTTATTACAACCGTGTAATGGCAAGTTATAAAAATATTCTTAAAATGAATAATCAGATTTAATTTTTCTCTGTTAAAAACTTAACTCCACTCAACCATTTACTATTTCACCACCTCCCTATCTCACCAATAAATTTGCATAACTCTTAAAAAAATGGAAGGACGTCAGAATTCTATTTAGCAACCTCCCAAAATTTTTGCACTTGTGCTATTTGACAATACTTTATCTAAATATCGGAATTTCTACGCATGAAGATATCTCAACATTAAACACAGTTGTATATTTATTCGTTATGTCGTTTCATAAGGCGGAGATTTCTCACTTTGTTCGAAAGAATGCCTGCGGCTAGCACCAGTCTTTTAGACTGGTAAATTAGACTGGTAAATATGTGTAACATCCTATTTAGCTATCGCTGCTAGACAGTATGCATATAATTGTCACCTCGAGCGAAGCCGAGAGGTCTCTTTGCAATATAACAGTAGAGATCTCTCCCTCCACTCCGTTCCGGTCGAGATGACAAAAAGTCATCCCTAGCCCCGTTAAATGCCGTAGGCAATCAGCGAAGCTGATATTTAACAGGGCGAGCGAAGCCGAGGGATCTCTATCTATGTACTAACAATATCTGCGTATTGTCATAGTTCTAAAAAATGGGAGGGTGCCAAAATTCTATTGCTTGATTTTTAATCTAAATAAGTTTACATTCTCCACGCCTAAAATAATTAAAGGACTGACAATGAAAGAAGAAATAAAAGTAAGAAAAGCCTGCAAAAAAGATATCGATAAAATGCTTTGCCTTTTAAAAGAACTTTTTCGTATGGAAAGTGTGGATTTTGACCGGAAAACCCAGTACAAGGGATTATTATTTCTGATGGAAAATGAAAACAGAGCAGCAGCGTTTGTTGCCGAACTGGATAAGGAAATAATAGGAATGTGCACAATACAGACCCTCATATCCACAGCCAAAACGTCATATACAGCTTACATAGAAGATTTATGTGTGGATTCCGATTATCGTAATGAAGGAATTGGCGGCAGTCTGCTTGAATATTGTGAAAAATGGTGCATTAAAAACAATATCGCCGGCATCCATCTTTTAGCCGACGGGAAAAACAAAAAAGCGTTAAACTTTTATAAAAAAAACGGCTGGAAAACAACTGACTACACAGCACTTACCAAATCGCCGTCTGATTCTTTTTCTGAAACAGTTTAAGTGTCCTCAGACGATTGAGCACTGCCATCACTTCTAATAACCTGGGTTTTGTCATATCTGAGGATTTTCTATCAAGAAAATCAAAACCGTTTTTATCCAGTTTTTGCCTCAGATCGTTTATCAGTTCTTCGTAAGCCACAGGTAGTTTACTGTCTGAAATATACCTCATAATTTTCCCGATTGTGGCAAGCTGAGAGTCATCAACAAACTGTTCCACATCTCTGACATCTATCTCTTCTCTGTTGATTATAATCCTGTCAGTTTTAAGCGTTTTAATTTTAAATTTTCTGCTGTTTTTGATAAAGTTGAACGTTTCAGGATGAATTTCCCTGGAATAATCAATATGTGATCTTTGTTCTTCAACTTCAGAGTTTGAGCCCCTATATTTTTCATAAATACTTTTAGCTTCTGCGGTTACTTCATAGCATTTAAAATTTCTCATCATAAGAACATTGTCCGATTTTCCCAGATAATCTCCATTACCCCCCATAACCAGAACCGTGGAAACACCATAGCAATCATATAATTGCCGCACACGCTCCACAAACGGCGTAATCGGCTCAAAATCCTTTGCCACAAGCTCCTGCATTTTAGCGTCTCTTACCATAAAATTTGTTGCGGAGGTATCTTCATCTATAAGTAATAATCCGCTTCCTGCCTCAATTGACTCAAGTATATTTGCAGCCTGAGAGGTGCTTCCGCTGGCGTTGCTCGTAATAAAAAAAGATGTATCCACATTCATTGGAAGGTTGTTTATAAATGATCTGATATCTATACCTGCCACATTTCTGCCATCCTCAGCCCTAATACTCACGCCCGTTTTATCAACAACCGTCCATTCCCTGCCGTCTCCGGGGATATGAGGATAAACACCCATTTTCAGTGCATTCAAAAGAGTGGATTTTCCGTGAAATCCGCCTCCTGCAATTGTAGTTACACCTTTGGGAATCCCCATTCCGTAAATCTCCCCCATTTGACCGCCATCCTCTGCACTGACGGGATTTTTCAGACTGAGCTTAACCCTCAGGCTTTCCGGTGAATAAAAAGGTACGGCTTCTTTCATGGGTTTCTGACTGTTACCGCTTGCCCTCGGGAGGATGCTCCTGTCAGCAATAAATGCAACAAGCCCTTTCTTTTCAAGCTGCTTTCTCATATATTCCTGATTCTCAATACATTTAACAAATTGCAGGCATTCAGTTTTGTCCATATTATGCCATTTGACAGTTTCAATAACTTCCGGCAAAATCCTGTAAAATATCTTTTCACACTCATTAGCCAAAATAGTCCTTCCGGCAGCAGGCAAACCGATGCTCATGCGTACTTCAAAAGAATTCTCGTCTGCAATCACCGAGGAGCGCTCCACAACTTCCTGGGCGCCGCTGTTTATAAAAAGAGCACCGCTTTTTCCGGAGCCTTTTACTGTTTTGCTGCATTTTATCAAACAATCTCTTATGATTCTCGCCGCATAATCTTCAAAAGCGATTTTCCGTGGTGCACTTTCGATACATTCATCGGGGAATTTCAGATAACTTCTGTTTATACTTATTCTTATATCTGAAGGAGAGGCAAAAGGATCCCCCTGGACCCTGTCAATAAATAAAATAAAATTATCAGCCTTGTAAACACCCTTTAAATCGTTGTATGCTTTATATCCTTTTCTGTCGATTCTGCTTAAAATATTCTTTATTTCCGAAAAACTTTTCATTAACACTTCCCCTTGTAAAAAATGGTATAATTAAAAAAATAATTTAACAAAGTTCAACTGTATGTCAACAAACATAACTTTAACTTGTTTTCAGATTAAAAGTTTTGGTTGTAATGCTATATATTTTAATGTATAAATAATCAAAACTAAAAGGAGGATGCTATGAGAAAGTTTTACAAAATTTTAACTATCAGTTTAATGCTTACTGTATTAATGGTAAGCAGTGTTTTTGCAAGACAGCTAATTGTAGGTACGGATACCAGCTTTATGCCTTTTGAATTTAAGAAAGGTGACACATATGTCGGTTTTGATATCGAGCTTTGGGATATGATTGCAAAAGATAACGGATGGGATTACAAACTGCAGCCTATGGACTTTAACGGCCTTATTCCCGGTCTTCAGACAGGAAACCTTGATGCAGCAATTGCGGGCATGACAATAAAATCTGCAAGGGAAAAAGTTGTGGACTTTGCTTATCCTTATTATGATGCCGGGCTGAAAATGCTTGTCAGAGCTGATAATGAAGATATTAAAACTGTAGAGGATTTGAAAGGCAAAAAAGTAGGCTCAAAACTGGCTACTACCAGTGCTGATTTTTTAAGAAAGCATGGAATAAAGGGAGATAATCTTAAACTCTTCCCAAACACAGACGGTATGTATATGGAACTTATGTCCGGCGGAGTGGATGCCGTACTTTTCGATTCTCCAAACGTTATGTATTTTGCAAGAACAGCCGGTGAAGGCAAAGTTAAAACTGTAGGACCGCTTTATGAAGGGCAGTCTTACGGCATAGCTCTTACTCAGGGAAGCAAGCTCAGAGAAGCTGTAAATATTTCCATACTTAAGTTTATGGAAAACGGACAATATGCTGAGCTTTATAAAAAATGGTTCGGAGAAGCTCCCCAATAAAAACATAAGGGCGGATATGTTCCGCCCTTTTTCAAATTCTACTAAATACAAGGTGAACAATGACAGATTTTGATTTTAAGACAAATGTAATATGGGAATCTTTACCCATACTTATGGATGGGCTGAAATTAACCGTTATTATTACTGCAAGCGGCCTTTTGATAGGGTTCTTTCTTGGTGCAATTTTCGGGCTTTTAAAACTGCTCAAGTTCAAACCATTACGTTATATTGCAAATGTATATATAGAAACTATCAGAGGTACACCTATAATGGTGCAGGTAATGTTTATTTATTTCGGACTTCCTATGGCTCTCGGGATGCGCATTAATCCTCTGACTTCAGCTATCTCTGCTATTGCAATTAACTCCGGCGCCTATATAGCGGAAATTGTCAGAGGCTCTGTCCAGTCAATTGACAAAGGGCAGACGGAAGCAGGGCGCTCAATAGGGCTGACAAGAATGCAGAATATGCTGTATGTAGTCTGGCCGCAGGCTTTCAGAAGAATGATACCTCCTCTGGGAAATCAGTTTATTATCAGCCTTAAAGACACATCACTTTTTGTGGTAATCGGCGTTGGTGAGCTGACAAGAACGGGGCAGGAAATCATTGCAACAAATTTCAGGGCTTTTGAAGTATGGACAACCGTTGCCATACTGTATCTGTGCATAACTTTCGTTATAAGCAAAGCACTTAATTTATTGGAATATAAGCTGGGGTTAAGATGATAATTCAAATAAAAGACTTACATAAATATTTCGGTGATTTGGAAGTTTTAAAGGGTATAAATCTGAATATTGAAATGGGAGAAGTCGTTGTCATAATAGGTGCAAGCGGCTCCGGAAAAAGTACGCTTTTAAGATGTATTAATAAGCTGGAAGAGATAACCTCCGGACAGATAATTGTGGACGGCGAAGACATCAACGGGAAAAATGTTAATATCAATGAAATCAGAGCTGAAACAGGAATGGTTTTTCAGCAATTCAACCTTTTCCCCCATAAAACTGTACTGGAAAATGTTACTCTCGGTCCTGTAAAAGTAAGGGGGGTCAGTAAAGCAGAAGCAAAAAAAACCGATCTCGAACTTTTGAAAAAAGTGGGGCTTTCGGATAAAGCCGATGCTTACCCGGCTCAACTGAGCGGCGGACAGATGCAAAGAGTGGCAATAGCCAGATCATTGGCGCTAAACCCAAAAGTGATGCTTTTTGACGAACCGACCAGTGCACTGGACCCGGAACTGGTGGGAGAAGTTCTGGAAGTAATGAAACAGCTGGCAAATGAAGGAATGACAATGATTGTGGTATCCCATGAGATGGGTTTTGCCAGAGAGGTTGCCGACAGGGTAATTTTTATAGACAAAGGTGTTATCGAAGAGGAAGGACCTCCTGAACAGATATTTGACAACCCTCAAAATGAAAGAACAAAAGCCTTTCTCGCAAAAGTCAAATGATCTGACAGTATAAAAACAGTGGAAAATAACGTAACCGCCTTGTTTAACTGCCGGGTGTGTAAAATTTAATTGGTGCCGGGTTTATAAAGGTAAAGGTAAAGGTAAAAGTAGAGGTAAAGGTAAAAGTAGAGGTAAAGGTAGAGGTAGAGGTAGAGGTTAAGACCTTTGATACAGTTGAAGTTGTGAAGCCTCCTGCGGAAATGTGCAGTCTGTATTACTAAAGTTAAAAGTTTTTTTACCATCGGACTTTGCTCTTTGTGTCTGCATCCACAAATAACAATAAATAACCACCAGTACCTACAAATAAACAGCCCACATAATTAGCTGCTGTGCTTTATAAAAAGTCTCAATTTTTGGGTTTTGATATTAGACGTTAAATATAGTGTCTTTTTAGGAAAATCTATTACAATAAGCGTCTCTTCAACTGTTTCAGAAACATCCACCAATTCCTTTGTAACAGAGTAGGTCTCTTTAAAATATTCAGAATCTATAAAACCACCGTCTTTCCTGGCAAAAACAGCAAGATAGAATATATTGGATTCGACAATATCCTGGAAAAAATGTGTTCCAAAGGATAATTCTGGCATGAGTCCTCCGGCTTCATATTCGATTTCGCCCAGTCCGTACATATTGTTTATATCGGAAAAACTCACAGGTATCCCCAGCTCCGGTGAGGTGGTTCCCCATCTTCCGGGGCCCAGAACAAGAGTGTAGAATTTTTTCTTGCCGGTCATCTGTCTGTTTATTTCACCTATTTTTCTGGCTACCTCATGTTTATCCGTTGTGCTCAATGTAGAGTATTTGGTGGGGTCTATGTATATGACTCTTCTGATATAATCACAGACATTACCACCCATAAAATTTCCTTCCGTTTCTATGAGAATTTTATCCCCGGCGGATTTTTTCACTTTGATATTTTTGGCATCCGATGCATTTGCCTGAAGAGGTCTGCACTGAACCAGATTGATTACATACGATTCGCTGTCCAGAAAACCAAGGGTGAATTCTATATCAACGGGGCACTCATATTCATCTTCAACAGTATTCATCATATCCGACATAATTGCGGGAAATTCACTCTTTAAGAGTCTGTTAAAGGTTAATACCCATATATCTTTGGGTTTCCCGCCGGAATCGGCCAGCCTTCGCATTGTATCGAAATCCCTTTCGGCAATCCAGTTCAGGTCAAAAGGTATGTTTTCTTTATCCAGCATATAAAATGAAACCATATGCTTGCCGCTGCTTCTGACATCCAGCACATCAAGATCTTTCTGGGCATATTTAAACATATTATCTTTATCCGAAAGGGGAACAAGCGAAGGGTTGTTAAGCGCCACAATACGTGCATAATCCCCCTCTATCCTGTTTACGGCCCGTGTACCCAACCCCATTACAATCCTCAGCATTCCGGCATCCGGATCTATATCTTTACTCCAGACATAAGTGTTATAAGACAACCCCACACCGGCAACATGAGGGTAATAGTAATAGCCGTGGTAGCTGCCCGAAACCCGTTGAACAAGCAGAGCCATCACTTCATCTTCATATTTTAGCCCCCTTTCGATACGGTAACTCAGGGCATCCTCACTCATCGCACTGGCATATATCTTTTTAAGAGAATAAATAAAATCTTCAAAACGCTCATCCCTTGTTCCCTGAATGGGGCAGAAAAAGCTCTCATATTTTCCGGCAAAAGCATTTCCGAATCCATCTTCAAGAAGACTGCTGGAGCGTATTATAAAAGGATACTGCCCAAAATGGTCAAGCATTTCGTGAAACTCATCCTTCACATCTTCAGGAAAATCCCCCTGCATAATAAGCTCTTCCAGTCTTTTGGCGGCGCTGAAATATCCTTCATCTGTTTTCTGTTCCATGAAGATATCCCACCAGCCGTTATATATTATAAATGTATAAAAAATGTCCGATCCGATATAAAATGAATCGTGGGGCTCCAGTTGCTCTTCCCATTTTCCGGGATTGGTGTTATAAAGTATTTTACGTGCAAGGAGCATTCCGACAGCTTTCCCCCCGATAAACCCGGTACCTATCATCCTGTTTTTAATTTCCAGCAGGTCATTGATAGTAAAATGTTTTTTAACCAATGAAAGTATCTTTTCATCTCTGCCCATCAGTGCTTTTATAATCCTGTTAACAATTTCAGATTCACTCCGATTCCCACTGCCCTGTTCAAACTTCTCCGCTTCCATAAAAATTCTGTCCCAGGAATCAAGTCTTCTGTTTAGAATTGATCTGTTAACCGCACAAAGGGTGGTAGAAAGTTTAGTGGCCAGGTAACTGTTGTCAATGGGGATAAAATTTTCTTCATCCCTGCATTCATGAGGGAGGAACATAGTGGGACTGTTTTTACCGAACACTTTATGCGGGTGTACATAATGGGTCCCTTCCCTGTTAAATACCTCTATTAAAACCTGTGCTGTCTTCCTGATTTTGGAGATTGTCTCAAAAGAATGGTAATGTTTCAGAATCGCAAAATATGCAACTGTGTCAAGTTTGTATAAAAACGGGCATATAACCATGAAAAAATTTGATATTGCAGCATCCGTAACCCATTCATACAAAAGGTCGGATAGTGAATCAAACACATAAAACACACTCTTACCATGTCTTTCGACCTCCGAATAAACCTCTTTGGTGAAAGACTCAAAACCCACACCGGCTTCCAGTTTATGCTCGTCAACATATGAACGGCATTCTTCAGGAATCAGGTTTTCATGTGAGGCAAAACGAAAATACACTATTTTACGTTTATCGTGAACAGCCTGTTTTACAAAAGGAGCAACAAATCTGCTGTAATCTTTAATGGACGGGGAAAGCCAAACAACATTATCGCCTTTTATCAAATTGTTTAATATAGTGTCAAGGCCGGATATTCCCGAACTGACCGGCGTTTTATCAGTCAAAGAGCTCTCCTGCTGGACAATTTCTTAAAAGCAAAAAAGGGCTGCTTAATGCAACCCCTTAATATTATATCAACTAAAAAACAGACTCAATGTTTAATTTAGGATTTAAATCAATCCCAGCGCAATCATAGCATCAGCAACCTTTTTAAATCCTGCTATATTTGCCCCGGTTACATAATCATTTGAAGCGTTGAACTCCTGTGCGGCTTCAAGACAATCACGATGGATATTAATCATTATATTGTGGAGTCTTTCTTCTGTATAACTGAAAGACCAGGAATCCCTGCTGGCATTTTGCTGCATTTCAAGAGCAGAAGTTGCAACACCACCGGCATTAGCAGCTTTTCCGGGTCCGTAAGCAATCCTGGCTTCCTGAAAAACTTTTATACCTTCAGGTGTTGTCGGCATGTTGGCTCCCTCGCCCACAGCAATACATCCGTTTTTAACAAGGGTTTCTGCATCCTTGCCGTCCAGCTCGTTTTCAGTTGCTGAAGGCATGGCAACCTGACAAGGTACTTCCCAAACATTTCCGTTCGGCTTGTATTCAGCATCTTTATGATAATTACAATAATCCTTTATTCTACGCCTTTCAACTTCTTTAAGCTGTTTCACAAGATCGAGATCTATTCCCTTTTCATGATAGATTACTCCGCCTGAATCAGACAGTGCCACTACTTTTCCGCCGAGCTGATGGATTTTTTCAGCAGTATATATAGCAACATTACCGGAGCCTGACACAACACATGTTTTGCCCTCAAAACTGTCATTTCTGGCTTTTAGCATTTCATCAACGAAATAAACGGCACCGTAACCGGTGGCTTCTTTTCTAACCTTTGAGCCTCCCCAGGCCAAACCTTTGCCTGTTAAAACGCCTGATTCATAGGTATTGCTCATACGCTTGTATTGACCGAAAAGGTAGCCGATTTCTCTGCTGCCCACACCAATATCTCCGGCCGGGACATCAGTTTTTTCACCAATATGTCTGGAAAGCTCTGTCATGAAACTCTGGCAGAATCTCATAACTTCACTGTCAGATTTACCTTTAGGGTTAAAATCGGAGCCCCCTTTTCCACCGCCGATAGGAAGACCGGTGAGAGCATTTTTAAAAATCTGCTCAAAACCGAGAAACTTAATCACACCAAGATAAACGGATTCATGAAATCTAAGACCGCCTTTATAAGGTCCTAATGCACTGTTAAACTCCACTCTGAAACCTCTGTTAATATGGATTTCCCCTCTGTCATCTTCCCAGGGAACCCTGAAAATAATCTGTCTTTCAGGCTCACATATCCGCTCAATAATTTTATGCTCTGCATAATGGGGGTATTTTACCAAGACAGGGCCAAGTGAGTCCAAAACTTCCTTAACCGCCTGATGAAATTCGTTTTCGCCTGGGTTCCTGGCGATTACCTGCTGATAAATTTCCTCAATCTGTTTCTTTGCTTTTTCTGTCATACAAACCTTCCTCCTTTTCAATGAGATAATAATATAAAAAACAGCCTGCTGCTTTACTATATCAAAAATTTTCGCACTATTTTTTAATATTATTAGGAAAAAGTCAACAGAAAATCTTTTCTTACAACGATTAATAATATGCAGAATATTATTTTTAATTAATAATTTCAGATTTTACTTTAGTAATTCAGATGATTTGAAAGGTATAATATGAGTTATTGACTTCTTTTCCTGAACTGTCGTAATTTTTTTCATAAAACTCAACATTATCATTGTAATCTATGAGAATCACACTTGATGAGCGAGTACCGTAACCGTTTATTCTCACAAAAATAGGTGATAACTCTTTTTCAAACTCCTCAGAGATACCGGTAAAAGGAAGCTCCCTCTTCTCAGGTTTTTTGTCATCACGGAGCATTTCAAAAAGGCTTTCAACCTGCACATCCTCACGTGAAATAATTCCTTTAAAAAGTCTTTTTCCCCTGTTTATCTTAGGCCAGGGGGTATCCAGGGTAGCATTGCTTAAACCATAAATGCCTTCTGAGATCGGCAGAAGACCGTTAGCTCTGTTGCTGAAGTAATACAGTTTATTATTGCTGCCGAATAAAAGATTAAAACCTTCATACCGATTTTTCTTTAAATCAAGTTGTTTGGCGTAACTTACAGGGTCATCATTCCCCTGCAGAAAATTTTTTACTATGAGGCCGCGGGATGTTTTTTTCGGATCTTTTACAGTACCTTCCCTGAAATTTGTAAGAGCGGCAAAACGCCCGGATTTTGTAACACCGAGCCATGTCCCGCCGCTCTGCAAATCACTTCCAGCCAAAATCCTGTTATTTTCATGCTTTTTAAATGAATTTGAGCACCAGTAATGAAGTTTTTCTGTCTTTCGATTATAAAATTCATCCCTGTTGGCACAGAAAATCAGCTTATATTTATTGTGCGCTTTAAAGCTGAATACGATAAAACACATTAGTCAGCCTATATTAAATACTACCATTTTTATATTGGTCATATCTTCAATGGCAAACTTAACCCCTTCTCTGCCGATACCGCTCATTTTATTGCCGCCATAAGGCATATGATCCACCCTGAATATAGAGGTATCATTTATCATAACACCGCCAACATCCAGGTTATCTATGGCGTAGTATGCTTTTTTGATATTATTAGTGTAAATCCCTGCCTGAAGTCCGTAGTCTGAATTTTCAACCAATTTGACAGCTTCATAATAATCGTCAAAACTTACTATTGAAACAACCGGAGCAAATACCTCCATACACATAACTTTCATTTCATCAGTTACATTTGTCAGTACTGTTGGTTCCAGCATCCGGCCTTCTCTTTTACCCCCGGCGATAACCTGCGCTCCTTCTTTTACAGCCTCTTTAACCCATGTTTCAGCTCTTTCAGCTTCACTCTCTTCAATCATGGGTCCTACATCACAATCTTTCTCCAGCGGATTACCGAATTTAAGCTTATTAACTTCTTCAACGAAAAGCTCTTCAAACTGCTTTAAAACATTTTTGTGGACATATATTCTTTGCAGTGAAATACAAACCTGGCCGGAATTTGCAAAAGCACTGGCTGCACATCTTGCCGCAGCCTTTTTTAAATCAGCGTCTTCATCAATTATTGTGGCAGAGTTGTTGCCAAGCTCAAGTGTGACTTTCTTAATACCGGCCTTCTTGGTAATCTGATCACCAACTTCAGGTGATCCGGTAAAACTTATTTTTTTACACTCCGGATGTGTTACTATCATATCCCCCACCACAGAGCCGGAACCGATTACAACATTAAACACACCTTTTGGCAGTCCGCAGTCTTCAAGAATTTCAGCCAGAATAAGAGATGTTACAGGTGTTGTTGAAGCAGGTTTTAACACAACACTGTTACCAGCCGCTATTGCCGGTGCCACTTTATGCCCGACAAGATTCAGCGGAAAATTAAACGGTGTAATTGCCCCTACAACTCCCAGAGGCTCTCTGTAATAATATCCTCTGCGATTTTCACCGAACTTGCTGGCATCCAGCGGGATTGTTTCTCCATGTATCCGTTTTGCCTCTTCAGCAGCAAATTTGAACGTTTCGGCTCCTCTTAAAACCTCATTGAGTGAATATTTCCATGCTTTTCCCGCTTCTTTGCATATTGTTTCAGCTATTTCATCCTGTCTGTCCAGAATTTTCAAATAAGCTTTTTCAAGCACTTCCGCCCTTTTATGAGCCGGATATTTTTTAAAATCCGCGAAAGCTGATTTTGCACTTAAAATTGCTTCTTCAACCATATCCCTGTCACATTTTGGAACTTTGGCGAAAACCTCTCCGCTGTATTTGTCAATCACATCAATCTGCTCACCGGTATCAACCCATCTTCCGTCTACATATGTTTTCCATGTTTCAGCCATTTATTTCCCCCTTTTATTATTCATTATCTAAAATTATACAACAATACAGGCTTTTTTCAACAGACGACATTATTCAGTAAGAGACGTGATGCGTAAATACCGTAATGCGTTAAGCGTTATGGGTGATAAGATATTTTGAATATTCTTATAAATTTTACCACCCCTTAATCCCCTCCTAACTCTTCGATAGGAGGGGAGATAAAGCTCCTCCCCTAAATTAGGGGAGGTTGGGTGGGGTACTTATTCAAAGATCTCAAAGCTCAATGTTATTGGAAATAGAATGATACCATCCAGTTTAACTGAGAAAAAATAAAATATTTTGTTTACAAATGATCTTTATTAGCTAAATTATTAACAGTGAAAAAGAGACTTTAAACGGGTTATATATCAATCTCAAACAAATCTATCTAAAGAGGTTATTATGCCGCACCTTACAAACAATATATTCGATGAGCTGCTGGAAAATATTAAAGGCGATGTCCATGTTGACAAACTGCGCAGAAGCATGGTGGCCACAGACGGCAGTATTTACAAAGTTGAGCCAGCATGTGTTGTATATCCTAAAGATGAGGAAGATGTCAGACATGCCCTTGGATTTGCCTATAATTACGGTTTATCAGTTCACTCCCGTGGAGCAGGAAGCGGGCTTTGCGGTTCCGCTATAGGGAAAGGGCTGATTCTGGATTTTTCAAAATACATGAATAAACTGCTCAAAATAGATTATGAAAATCAGTATTTTGAATGTGAGCCCGGCTATCGTTTCGGCGAACTGGAAGAGGAGTTAAAAGGAAGCGGTCTTTTTTTCCCACCTGATCCATCCAGCGGGGAATATGCCACTTTCGGAGGGATGTTCGGAACAAACGCCAGCGGAGCACATTCAGTAAAGTACGGCAATGTAAGCGATTATATTGAAGATGCCTTTTTTTATCTCAGTGACGGATCAGGTTATAGTCTGTCAAAAATCAGGAATACAGAGATCCAGGAACTCCCTGACACTTTCAGAAAACTGGCATTCTTATATGAAAACAACAAAAGTATTATACATAACAACTATCCCAACGTAAAATACAATGTTTCCGGTTACAACATGAGAGATCTTGTAAACAACAAACTTGATCTTTCAAAACTGATCGCAGGTTCGGAAGGCACTCTGGCAGTTGTTACCAAAATGCGGTTTCGCCTAAAGAAAAAACCTGCTTTCAACAGCCTGATCGTTGCTTATTTCGATGATATTGTGTCCTCATCAAAAGCCGTTCAGCAAATTCTCCCCATGAAACCCTCCGGCATTGAAATAATGGATAAATCCCTCCTTCAAATTGCAAAGGATAACGATGAGACACTTCGTGATAAAATCCCCGACGGAGTAGACAACGTTCTGCTGATTGAGTTTGACGGCAATGATAAAGATAAATTGGAAAACACTTCCCAACAGGCTCAGGACATGCTCCGAGACGAATCATTGACGGAAAATATCTATCTCGCCATTACCGAAGAGGATAAAGCCAGATTCTGGGCTATCAGAAAAGCGGCAGTGCCTATTCTGTACAAATTAAAGGGGAAGAAAAAAATTCTCGCCCTGATTGAGGATGCAGCCGTTCCTACGGACAAGCTGGTTGAATACTTTGAAGGCGTCTATGCTATTCTCAAAAAAAACAGTCTGGACTTTGTTGTTTACGGACATATTGCAAAAGGGCTGATGCACACCAGACCGCTTCTTAATTTGAAAGACCCCCATGATATTGATTTACTGAAAAATATAGCCGATGATTTTTTCTCTCTTATTAATTCCCTGGGAGGATCCATTTCAGGAGAACACGGAGACGGCAGAATAAGAACCAAATACATTAAAAAGCAGTACCCTGAGATTTATGAACTGTTTCACGATGTAAAACATTTATTTGATGAATCCAATCTGTTTAACCCCGAAATAAAAACACATCATGACAACAATCAAATTTCTAAATTTCTCCGGTACGGAAAGGACTACAGAAGCGAAGACTTGAAAAATAAACTCCTTATGTGGCCGGAGCAATTTGTGGATGAAGTTGAAAAATGTCACGGATGTTCCAAATGCACCACTGTCACCGCGGCTACAAGAATGTGCCCCATCTATAAATTCACAAGAGATGAAGCAGCATCGCCGAAAGCCAAAGCCAATATACTAAGAATGCTGATCAGCGGTTCAATAGATGAGGAAAGTCTGTATGAAAAAGCTTTTCAACACGTAATCGATCATTGTGTCAACTGCGGAAGTTGTTACAGCGAATGCCCCTCCAATGTTAACATACCAAAAATGTCCATTGAGGCCAGAGGACAGTATGAAAAGAAATTTGGCTCTTCCCTGGAAAACAAACTTATTGTCAATGCCGAACTGGCCGGCCGTACAACGAGAAAATTCTCAAAATTTATTGGCTTCCCCATGAAATTGAAAGCTGCAAGAAAAATCGGGGAAATTTTCACCGGTGTCAGTGCAGAAAGGGAATTCATCACCTTTCCTTCAAAATCATTGTACGAAAGGGTTTCTCATAAAGAAGGTGCAGGAGATATTAAAGTACTTTACTTTGCCGGATGTTACGCATCCTATATTAAACCTGAAATAGGAGAAGCAGCGGTAAAAGTTTTGGAAAGAATGGCAGTTGAAACGATAATACCGGAACAGCACTGCTGCGGATTACCCATGCTTTCGAAAGGGATGGTAAGAAAGGCAAAAAACAAGATAAAAGCCAATCTAGAAAAATGGGGAAAACTGCTTGAAAATGTGGATTACGTAGTGGTAACATGCTCCTCCTGTGGATTAAGTCTCACACAGGAATGGAGCTATCTTGTTGATGATGATACAATAGATGTGATAAAAGATAAATTTATTCACATCAGTGATTTTATAAACAAGTTCCGCTCAAGATTGCAGCTTAATGAAACAAGTAAGAAGATAGCATATCATATGCCCTGTCATCTCAAAATTCAGAAAGCCTGCAACAGCTCAATAGATATGCTCTCCTCAATAAGCGGGATGCAGGTGGAAGATTTGGCAAGCCACTGCTGCGGGATAGCCGGAAGCTGGGGGATTTCTGCAAAAAATTACCCCCTGAGTGTGGAAATTGCCTCCCCAATGATAAACAAACTGAATACTTCTGAGGCTGATTACGGCGTAACAGACTGCCCTACCTGCAGAATGCAGATGGAGCATTTAAGCTCTAAAAAAATAAAACATCCGGTGGAAGTGCTGTCAGAATGTTTAAAATAATAACTTTTTTGCTTGTTTTCACAAGTATGCTTTATGCCGGCGTGGAAAATTACCTTATTGGGCTGAATGCTTATAAAGACGGCTTTGACAGTATAGCTGAAGAAAATCTGCAAACCTATCTGAAAAATGCAGCAGATGAGGAAAAAGCACGATTTGCCAAATATGTTTTATACAAAATAAACCTTCAGAATAATAATTACGGTAAAGCCTATGAATATTTAGAACAAATAGAAGGTATTAACGATAAGCGTTTTGAATTAACCCAAATGAAAATCGACAAAATGAAAATATTATTGAACACAGACTGCTCAAAAGCTTCCGATTATCTTATTAACGACATCAGCGGCAGTATTGCTTCACTATATCTGAAATCGAAGTGCCCTGTAAACGATAAAATTGCCTCCAGAATATCCGAAAGTAATATATCGGACAAAATCAAATCTGCATACACAATAAAACTGGACGATAAACCAGGACTTGCATATCAGATTGCAAAAAACACTTCGTTTGAACAGCTTGATAAAAATACAATCAAATATCTCGGTCTGCTATTTTATAAAAACGGTCGTTACGATATTTTCTGGAAAGCATATAAGTATTACAAAGATGATCGTTTTGTTAATCTGGCACTGAAGAGAATCTTTGAAACAGCTGATTATAAAGGTTTTATAGAAAGCTTTGTCTACAATGAGCCGAAGTTTAAAATCAGTGGTGAAAACTACTGCAGAGCTGTAAGAAGCCGGATAGAGCTGGGTGAGAATTTCAATTGCAGTTGGATTGACAAATGCTACCCTGAAAAGAATAAAGAATATATACAGTCAAAGTTTGCCTGTCTTTTACAGAATAAAAGCAGCGAAACAAAGGACTTTATTAATAATAATTTTGAAAAGGAAAAAGACTTTTTCTGCAAACAAAGCGGGAATATCATTTCAGAGGGATATTACAATTCCGAAACAATATCCGGATTCAGAAGCTGCGGGAACAAATATAAGCTGGCTGAACTTCTGCTCAGCAATAAACGCACGGAGGATGTATTAAATTTGCTGAAAAATGATAACAGCGACAAAAGTCTTTACATAAAAACGAAAGCATATATTTTAGCTGATGACTTGGAAAAAGCCAAACAAACTGCTGAAAAAATAAACGAACAAAAACTGAAAAACAGTCTGTTTAAGAATAACAATTAAGGGTTATAAATGGGAAAAGTTTATTTAAAAACATTCGGCTGCCAGATGAACGAATACGATTCTCAGAGGATTTTATCCATTTTCAGGAACTACGGCTTCACTCCGTCCGAACTTCCAGAAACAGCTGATTTTGCAATGCTCAACACCTGCAGTGTACGAGAAAAACCGCAGCACAAGGTTTCGAGTGAAATCGGCAGACTGAAAAAAATAAAACATAAAAATCCAGAATTTAAAATAGGTGTTTGCGGGTGTGTTGCTCAGCAGGAAGGCGAAAACATCCTTTCGGACTTTCCGTACGTGGATTTTGTCATAGGAACAGAAGCTGTAAACAGACTCGACGTTATTATAGATGCCGTTCTGAATGGCGAACGGATAGCCGATGTGGAAATGAAAAGCGAAAATATTAGTATACCGGCATTCAGACGAGAAGCCTCACCGTCTGCTTATGTAACAATTATGAAGGGATGTAACAATTACTGTTCCTACTGTATTGTTCCCTATGTGAGAGGTTCTGAAATAAGCAGAAAATCAACAGAAATCATTGATGAGATAAAATTTTTGATAGATTCAGGAGTAAAAGAGGTAACACTGCTTGGGCAAAATGTAAACTCATACGGAAAAAACCTTGACGAAAACATCAATTTTCCCAAACTTTTATATATGATAGATAAAATTGAAGGTTTAAAAAGGCTGAGATTTGTTACATCGCATCCGAAAGATTTTTCCAGAGAAGTTATATTTGCCATGAGGGATATCGATAAGATATGCGAATTTTTACATCTCCCTCTTCAATCAGGCTCTGACAGGATTTTACGCAATATGAACAGAAAATATGATTATAAAAGCTATGCCGAAAAAATTTCAGTGGCAAAGGAAGAAATACCCGGGTTAAGTCTTTCATCTGATTTTATAGTCGGATTCCCCGGGGAAACGGAAAAAGACTTTGAGGACACAATTAGCGCAATTAAAGAGATTGAATATGAATCGCTCTTTGCTTTCAAGTACTCACCCCGCCCCGGAACAAAAGCTGAAAAACTGGATGATACCGTTGATGACAAAGTAAAATCGGAAAGGCTGGAAAAACTTCTGAATGTACAGTCCGCCGTTACTGACAAACTTCTTAATAATTACATCGATAAAGATGCAGAAGTGTTAATTGAAGGCCAAAGCAAAAAAGATGAAAAAATATATTCGGGAAGAAACAGGCAAAACAGGATTGTAAATTTTGAAAGTGACAGAGCTTTAAACCCGGGTGACATTGTAAATGTTAGAATCACTGAGGCAAAGCGTAACAGTCTTTTCGGTGTGAACAAAGAATGTATGACAATACTAAAAAATTAATTACCGGAGGCAATAGATGTTTGAAGTAGCAGTCAAATGCGTAATGAAGGAACCTTTAACCTCAAGATACCTTCTTATACTTGAATCGAAAGACAGCAGTTTTTATATTCCCATCAACATCGGTGTTTTTGAAGCGGAAGCTATTTACACCGCACTAAACAAAATAAAATCACCCAGGCCACTGACTTACGACTTCTTTAAAGGTATTTTAAACGTTATCGATGATATTGATATCAGTAAAATAACCATTTACGATGTTGATGGTCATGTATACAAGGCAAAGCTGGAATTTGCACATAACAGCAAACAGTGTCATGTGGACTGCAGACCTTCTGACGCCATTGCACTGGGGCTAAGGCTGAATGCTCCCATATTCGTAGAAGATGATATTGTTCAAAAAAAGAAATGTGTTTCAAAAGACTGTCTCCAGGAAAATGAAAAAATAATTTTAGAGCAATTAATTACAGACCAGGCCACTACGTACTGGAATGTTTAGTGTATGCCTCTCTCTTTTATTCACACGGCAGATTTGCATCTTGGCAGAGGGTTGGATCATTTTCCTGATAATTCCCTGGAAATATATGAGCATTTATTAAAAAAAATTGAAAACACAGCAATTAAAAACAATATTGACTTTGTTCTTTTTGCAGGGGACATTTTTAACAGCCTTGACGTCGATATTTCAATAAAGAAAAGATTTCTTGACCTGCTAAAAAATCTCGGCAAACACAATATCGAAATATTCTATGCCTGCGGAAATCATGATTATTTCCGGAGTAAGTTCTACAAACCTTTTCTAAATGAAAGAAATTTTAATATCTTCCCCGAATACTGGCAGAGTTTCGAGCGGAATGATGCAGTAATTCACGGCTACAGTTTTAATAAAGCAGCGTTCAAAAAAAAGATGCTTCAGGATTATACACCTGAAATTACTGATAAAACCAACATTTTTTGTTTTCATACCAATATTTCAGAAATAAGCAGCCGGCATGAAAATTACGCACCTTCAAGTATTCAGGAATTCGAAAAATTTCCTCCAAACAGTTTTTTTGGTCTCGGACATATTCATCAACACAATCTTATAAAAGAAGGCAAACAGACAATTTTATATCCGGGCTCTCCCATTCCCACAAGAATAATTGAAACGGGAGAAAAGGGATTTTACCTTGTAAAACAAAACAGCGATGAAACATTTGAAAAAATTTTCATAAAGAGCGGAACAGAAATAGCTGAGATAGCATTAGATATCTCCGGTATAGAGGATTTTCTGGAAATTGATGATATGATAAAAGAAAATATGGACAAATATACGGACGGGAAAAACCCAGATACCACTACGCCGGCATATTTATCTTTTAAAATAATACTCACCGGTAAGCTCTCACCTGAAATTAAAAAGGAACTCGTCAAGAACATAAGTGAAAATTATTTCGAAAGGGAAATGGAAGGTGTTTATGTCATGGATAACACCCGATCGATGATATCCCCTGAGTCAATAGCAGAAGAGAAAGGGTTGTTTGAAGCAATGGTTAAAACGTACTATAATATGGAAATGGATGTAGTTGAATTGGATAAAAATATTGCTGAGCTTTTGGAGTATTCCGGCGATTTTAACTTTGATAAAGCTAAAGATGATGCACTCCTGATTCTTTATTCAATGCTGAAAGGTGATAAGTGAAGACATACATTGAGAAGTTAGAGATAGATAAGTGCGGGATTATTCAAAACAAAACGCTGCATTTCAGTCCGGATAAAATTAACCTCATCTACGGTGATAATGAGTCCGGCAAAAGCACTCTGCTGGAATTGATACGATACGGATTCTATGAAATTGGTAAAAAACACAAAATAAACGCTTTCCCGGATAAATATGCTGAAATATATCTTAACTGCTTAACGCAACCCTGCAAAGTTACACTCACCGATAAGAAACGGACAATCTCTCCAAATGACTCCCTTCTGAACAATTTGTCCGAAAATGTTTCCAGGGAAAACTATGAAAATATATTCGCATTCGGACAGGAAGAATTATTTAATATACGTTACAAGGATATTTTCGGAAAAGAAAAAAATGCCATTCTGACTGCTACAGGCGTGGATCTGGAGACTGATTTAAACAAGATTCACAATGAGCTGAGAAAATCATATGAAAACCTTTACAAACCCAAAGGAAGAATACCTGCTATCAACAGTTACATTGCCGAATCAAAAAAACTGCAGAAGGAATCAAAGAAAATCGCAGCCAAATTAAAGGAAAATGAGGATATATTCCAGGATCTTGAGAGCATACAATCAGAATTGAATAACAAAAGGAAACATATTAAAAAGTGCAGGGATGACCTTAATGAACTTGGAATGTTACTTCAACCGTTCGGCACCTATTCGGACATAAAAGAAAAAGAAGCGGAACTGGACAGTCTGGAAAAATCAAAAAAAATTGACAGAAAAATATATTCGGAAATTCAGGAAAAAAGAAATGAAATCGATGCACTCCTAAATAGAATAGAGGAAATAGAAAACAGGCGGGCTGAAACCGAAGAAGAGATGAAACAGATGGAAAGCAAGAGCAACAATATAAACTTACAGGCTGCACAAGACCTGCTGAAACAGCTGGAAGCAAACCTTAACATATACGAAGAGGAAAACGAGATTATCCGTAAATATAGAAAAGCCACTGATGCAATTAACAATATAAATGAAAAACTTAATATAAATGAGCTTAACAACAGCATACTGAAAGAGGATGTCACAAACCGGCTACTTGAAATAAACAGTGAATATCAGAAAGCAACTATGCAGATTGAACACACAGAAACGCTCCTGAAAAATAAAAATGAAAGTTTGTCTATTGCTGAAAACAAAGCAAACAGTCTTCTTAATTCCTATGAAACAAGCTTCAGGGAAATAGAAAAGGATCACGGTATATACGAAAAAGCTCTCGAAATACTGAACAGCAATAAAGAAAAGATAAAGAAAATTAATGAGGGTATTTCCGGTCTGGAGTCTGAAATAAAAGAATACGATATTGAGCTTCATAACTTTCTGCTGGAAAATAAATATATATTTGAAAAGACAAAAGAAGCGGCAGAATTTGAAAATGATTATGAAAAAATCACACATTGTGAAGAAAGAATTGAAAATGGATTAAAAAAAACTAAGGATTTCAGTTTTCCTAATAACATAAAATTTACTGCTGCAGGGATTCTGATATTTTTTATCCTGACGGGTATCACCAATAATTTCATTTTTTCATTTTTTATTCCGTTTGCGGTTCTTACGGATATAATTCTGTATTTATTTAACAGAAAAAGAAAGAAAGAAACTAAAAAAGAAGCCGTAAAAATATCGGAGAGTTTCTATTTTAATACACAGGAACCCTACGAAGTTTTGAATAATCTGCAGAAATTGAAAGAAAAAATCTCTCAGCTCGTTTCACTTAAAAAGGAATTGGCTGAAAAAGGAATAAGTTATGAAGATTTCACCGAAACACTAAGATACTTAAGTGAGAAAAAAAGCGAAACAGAAGCTAACAGGGCAACAATCAACAAACTTAATTTTGACAAAAAGATGCTGGAGTCTGAAATCACAGACGCAAAGAAAAATATCGATCATGTAATGTACAAATATGGTATTGACAATGAAAACGGGCTGAGCGGATTTTTTAATAAAGCAAATGATAATTTTGAAACATATAATAGATTGACAAATGAAATAGAAACACTTGAATCTGATATCAGCAATTTTACAATGCAGATTAAAACTTCAAAAGACAGAATCTCTTCACTGGCAGATGATTTAGAGAAAACTTTTGAAACAAACGGTCAGGAAAAAATTTCTATAGACAGATTAAACTACCTTCTTTCAGTCAGACAGGAGATTAGGCAAAGCATTGAAGACATTAAAGAATATGAGCATAAAAAGAAGATTTTTGAAGACACGAAAGCTTTTTTAGCTAAATCCCTGAGACAAATGGATATAGATGCCGATGATTTAAAAGATGCATATGCTAATCTGAAAAAACTAACAAACAGTGAGGAAAAAATCGTTCAGGAGCTTTCAAATCTTGCCCGACAGTTGGAGAATTATTCCAAAGAAAGGGCTGTCAATAAAAATAAACTTATAAAAAATGAAACTGAATATAAGAATTTACTGCAAAACAACAACTTAGATGATTTTTATGATGCTGAAAATGCCCAGATGAATTATCAGAACTACCATGATCTTTTAAATAGATTCAGAAATGATAAAGAACTTTTTTATAAAAAATACGGATTTTCAGTTAAAAAATATGAAGAAATCTTAAACAAAGAAAGTTATACCTCCATAAAAGAGCAAGCAGAAAAAAAACAGATGGAAATGGACAATTTAAACGAAGATATTACCCGCTTAAGTGCAGAAGAAGCCAGAACAAAGGAAATCATTTCACATCTGGCCGACAGTACGGAGCTTATGGAAAATGAAAGACTGGAAAATTACTATTCAAGAAAAATCACCGAACACCTAAAGGAATACATAACATACAAGACCGCGGAAACAATCCTGGATAAATCGGTAAAACGCTTTGAAGAGGAAAGCCAGCCGGAACTTCTGGATAGAGCTTCTAATTTTTTCAGTATTTTGACAAAAGGAAGATATGAAAAAATTAAAATTGATATAGCAGGAAACTTAAACCTGATTGACAGAAAAAGAAATTCTCTTGAAGCCAATATCCTGAGTGCCGGAACAAAGGATCAGCTGTATATTTCACTCAGACTGGCTTATATTCAGATGCTTGATAAAAAATTTACACTCCCTTTAATTTTTGATGAAACCATAGTCAATTTCGATGACAAAAGACAAAACGCATTCCTGAGTACACTCAGGGATATTACAGACAGCAGGCAGACCATTTTTTTCACTTGTCACAGCGCTGTCAAGGACAAATTTCTGGATACATTCAACGAAATAAATCTGCTGGAACTGACACAATGAAAATATCCCTTTTGCAGCTGAAAATTAAATCCAAGCCGGAAGAAAATATTGATAAAGTCATAAACAAAACAAAAAATTTGAATGGTCATATTGTTCTGCTGCCGGAAATGTTCACCACAGGTTTTGATTACCCATTGATAAATTCCCTTGACGAAAAGCACCCGGAAATTCTGAAGAATCTGCCTGATAACAATGTTTATATGGGCAGTATTTTTAGAAAAACAAATAAAGGCAAGTTTAATTCATTTTTTATAAAAAACGGGCGTAATATAACCTTCCCTTATGATAAATTGCATCTGTTTCCTTTGATGCAGGAAGAAAAACACCTTACGCCGGGCGAAAGGCTGAATACGTTTACACTTAAAAACATATTATGCGCTGCCGGAATATGTTTTGACATCAGGTTCCCCGAAATGTTCCGTTATTATTTCAGAAAAAATACTTCAATACTTTTTATACCATCTGAATGGCCTTCAATGCGCATAAAACAGCTTATAAGGCTTGTCAGGGCCAGAGCTGTTGAAAATCAGTGTTTTTATGTCATGTGTAATGCGGCAGGCAAATCAGCAGGTCATCATTTCGGGGGAATGTCAGCCGTATTTGACCCTTTGGGGAACAATCTGAACAAAATGACAGCAAAATGCGACGAAATAATTTCAACTGAGATTGGTACTAACAAAATCAGCATTGCTAAAAATAATCTTGAAACTTTAAATCACCTCAGAAAAGATATCTACGGCTGACAAGAAAATAAAAAATATGATTACGTTGACAGAAGAAGCTTTCACAATTTATGATTCATTTAATGTTAGTTTTGAAAATTTAAGGAGTATCGCAAAATGAAGAATACTCAAAAATATGATTTCATAGCAATCGGTTCGGGTGTTGCAGGCAGCACAGCCGTTATAGAATGTGCCCGCCACGGTCTTAAAACAGCAATTGTCGATAACAAGCCATACGGAGGTACATGTCCGTTACGGGGCAGTGATCCCAAGAAGATACTTTTGGGGGCTGCAGAACTGTACGACTGGTTCAGCAGAATGAAGAACACCGGTATTATTAACGGAGATATACGTATAGACTGGCAGAATCTTATTCAATATAAGTGTAGTTATACCAATAATATCCCCCTGAAAGTGGAACAGTCTATGAATAAGATGTCTATAGATTCATTAAGCGGAAATGCAGAATTTGCAGATGAGAATACACTGAAAATCGGTGATAAATTTTACACTGCGGATAACATTCTTGTTGCCAGCGGTTCAGTCCCAACAAAGCTGCCCTTTAATGGAGCAGAAATGATGAGCAGCAGCGATGATTTTTTATCCCTTCAAACCCTTCCTGATAAAATAATTTTTGTGGGGGGAGGTTTTATCTCAATGGAGTTTGCCCAGGCTGCTGCCAGAGCCGGGGCAAAAAGTATAATTGTTCATTCCGGAGAAAGAATTCTGCAGGGTTTTGACAAAGAACTTGTGGAACTGCTTAATAAAGCTGCTCAGGAGTCAGGTATAGACATAATTGTGAATAACCGTGTTTCAAAAATTGAAGCCGACGGAGATACGTTAATTGCCCATCTTTCAAATTCTGAAGAAACCATCAGAGCTGATATGATTGTACACGGTGCCGGAAGAATGGCAAATGTTTACAATATGAATCTGGAAACCGGCAACGTTGCTTATGACTCTGGAGGAATCAAGGTAAATGAATTCATGCAGAATACTTCCAATTCTTCCGTTTACGCAGCAGGTGACGTTACAGATTCTAAAGGACCCTATCTTGCAACAGTTGCAGCAATGGAAGGAAGAATTGCCGCTGAAAATATTATTAAAGGTAACAAAAAGAATCCGGTATATAAAAATATTCCCTCTGTGGTTTTCACAATACCCACCCTGGCAAGTGTAGGGATGCAGGAGGAAGATGCTGAAAAATCCGGGATTAAGTATAATTCCAGATTTCAGGAAACATCCGACTGGTTTACTTCTTACAGAGTTGGAGAGAAATATTCAGGGTATAAAATCATCACTGATGAAAACAACACCAAAATTCTTGGAGCTCATTTACTCGGCCCTTCTTCTGAGGATGTTATCAACCTTTTCACTTTTGCCATAAATCGCGGTATTACCCCTGAAGAGATGAAAAATATGGTATATACTTATCCGACCGCTTCATCAGATATAGTCTATATGTTATAATCAGGCCGATATACACAAACTGCAACGAAGAGAGGTGTTAGCATGGATAACATTTTCAGGGAAAGTAAAATAAACAACGCAGTATTATCTAACAGGCTTATACGTTCTGCAACGTGGGAGGGGATGTGTGATAATACAGGAGCACCTACGGAAAAACTAATTAAATTTTACGAAGAAATGATAAACGGTGGAATCGGTTTGATTATTACCGGCTATCAGTATGTTAAAAAGGACGGGCAGCAGCTCCCCGGACAAATCGGAATTCATGACGACTCGCTTGCAAAAAGCCATAAAAACCTTACAAGAAGGATTCACGAGTCCAAAGGAAAGATTTTTGCTCAGCTTGTTCACTGCGGCGGACAATCAAACAGTAAAAGTTCCGGATTTCAGCCTTCCGCCCCATCTGCATTGAAATCACCTCAATATCCGGAAGCAGTCAAAGAGTTAACAGAAGAGGAGATTGAGATACTGATATCATCTTTTACAGATGCGGCAATGCGCACCAAAGAATGGGGCTACGACGGTATTCAGCTTCATGCCGCACACGGGTATCTTATAAATCAGTTTTTGTCACCCAATACCAACAAAAGAAATGACAGGTTTGGAGGTACACTGCATAACCGTGCACGATTTTTGTATGATATTTATGAAAATATCAGGGAAAAAGCTGGTAAAGAATTTCCGATTATCGTAAAGCTTAACGGCAGTGACAACTTGGATGGAGGATTTGAACTGGATGAAGCTGTTAAGGTTGCAGAAAAGCTTGATGAAATGGGAATAGATGCCATTGAGGTCAGCGGAGGAACCCCCGCTTCCGGTGAAAAAACACCGGTAAGAACAGATATAAGTGAATCAGAAAAAGAAGGATATAACATGCATGAAGCATTAAAAATCAAGGAAAATGTATCGTGTCCTGTTATATCAGTCGGCGGTTTCAGGAGTTATAAGGTAGTTGAAAAGGCTCTTGAGCAAATCGATTTTGTTTCAATGGCAAGGCCGCTGATATGCGAAGCCGATCTGCCGAATATCTGGAAAAGGAAAGATAAAAACACCTCAGACTGCATAAGTTGCAACGGCTGTTTCAGACCGGGTTTAAAAGAAGGCGGTATAAGGTGCATAGTTAAAAACCCGTGAGATTTATCCCGCCCTTAATTTTCGATTAAGGGCGGGGCTTTGCTTATTTCACAAGCTTTGAGATATATTTAAAATTCTCCGTTCCGGCTTTGCCCAGAAGCTGGAAAAGTGCCGTTTCCGTTACCGTAATTATAGCACCGGCATCTTTCATAAACTCCAGTCCGAACTTCCAGTTAAATTTATCTCTTGAACAAACAGCATCTGCCGCCACATGAACCGCCATACCGTTGGCAACAAGATCCGTTACCGTTTGCAAAACACAAATATGGGTTTCCATTCCTGCAACAATCACCGACTCAAAATCCATTTCCATAAAACTGTCCAGAAACGTGTCCTCGCCGCAGCAGGAGAAAGACGTTTTTTCATAAAATGTTGCATCATTCAGCTCTTTTTTGATATCAGGATCGGTCTCTCCCAGCCCTTTTGTATACTGTTGAGTATAAAATATGGGAATGTTCAGTTTGTTGGCACCTTTGGCAAGTATTAATATATTGTTTTTTATCTTTTCATACACATCCTTTTTCATAACGGGAGTAAGCTTCTCCTGAACATCAATAATAAGTAATGCCGTCTTTCTTTTATCCAGCCCGAAATAATTCACATCCATTTCTTCAAGTTCATAATTCATTGCATCCTCCTTTTCTTTTATTGCTGAGCTTTTATGTTTTCAACAAGCTTTTTTGCAATTTCAAAACTGGTTCTTGTGCAATCATTTATCCCTATCCCATAGAGTATGTTACCGCCTATGTAGAGATTACCGGCACTTTCAGATGCGTTTTCAATACTTTTTACTATTTTACTATGCCCCTGATAATACTGAGGTATCGCCATGTTCCATTTAAAATACTGAACCACTTCCGGATGACCTTTGATTCCAAGGGTGTCGTTAATTCCTTCCAATGCCATCAGCACAAGCTCCTCTTCAGGCTTTCCTACAATCCACGGGTTTCTGTCTCCACCCATAATGACCCTTATAAGCTTTTTGCCCTCAGGTGCCCTTTCGGGAAATATACTTGAAGTAAAAAGTGCACCGAGAATTTTTCTGTTTTCCGTGGGGGGGATCAGGTACCCGAAACCGTCCATATCATGTTTCACATCTTCTTCATCAAAACCAAATCCTACGACAAAAGCAGGAGCATAATGTATTTTATTCAAAGAATCTGAAAGCTCACTGTCCATATCTTTAAAAAATTCAGAAGCAACATACGAAGGGCATGCAACAACCAGATGATCAAAATCAAATTCATTTGCACTTGCCGTCTTAATGTGAAACTTATCATGTATCTTTTCCACCCTGTTAACACCATCCCCCAGGCGGTACTCAACACTTTTTGTTTTCATGGAGAGGTCGGTCAATGAATTGATCAAGCCGCCTTTATATGAAGTTAAAACACCGCCCGGTCCGGCTGGACCGCTTTTTTTATTTTTCTTCTTGAGCATTCCTTTAAAAAGTCCGCCGTACGTCTCCTCAAGATCAGCAATAACCGGAAAGCAGGATTTAAGACTCAGTTTATAGGGATCACCTGCAAAAACACCTGATACCATTGGGCTTATCAGATATTCACAAGCCTCTTTGCCCAGTCTTCTTGTGGCAAAGTCTGCAACCGTTTCATCTTTATGATTCTTTTTTTTGGGAATCAATAGCTCGGCGGCAACCCTCAGTTTCCCCTGAAAAGACAAGATATCAGACTTTAAAAATTCTCCCGGTTTTTCAGGGAGCTTAACAAGCTTTGAATCTCTCATAATAAAACGTTTTCTTGCAGCATCGTTACTCGGGAGAAGGTTATCGTTTAAACCAGCGTCATCAAATAATTGTAATGTGTGCGGTTTGCTGTTTAAGAACCCGTTAGGACCGGATTCAATTGTAAAACCCTCTTTTTTCACCGTACCTATAGATCCGCCTAAACTATTATTCTTTTCCAAAAGTGTAATTTCTCCATCAATCCCTTCCTCAGAAAGCATCTTGTCAATCCAGAATGCCGCCGCAACACCTGAAATACCTCCGCCGATAATTCCGATTTTCATTTTTTACCTCTCTTTTAATAAAAACAAAATTTTGGTATATCGCTGATACGTTCAAAAGGCACCAGCGCATAACTTAGCTTTCCATAATTGTCTATTAAATCACACAAAATATTAATTTCCTTTTCGGGCAGTTTAACCCGGCCATTATAAAATGATCTTACCTGTATTTTAACAATAATCTGCTTTTCGTCCAAGCCGTATTTCAAAAAAGAATTAATACTTTTGTTTATATACTCCATGGTTTTATAAAATGACACACCGGTTTCCCTTGAAATCTGCTCATGATAAGCCATATATGCATAATATGAAAACCCCAGATCCTTATATCTCTCTATAGACTGTGAATACCAGGATAAACCGTTATCCGGCTGAGATGGAGTTTCATAATAGATATTTACAGCAAATTTTATCCCAGGGTTTATAAGCTTTACAGCAAAACGAAGTTCACTTAAAAAAGCGGAAAGCTGCTGCATTTTCCATTTATTCCAGGAGTTGTAAAAGCTGTTATTTCTGTTGTCCTTAAACAGTTTCGCAGGGTCCGGATAATGCCCTGTATCCACAAAAAATCTATGACCGGCAGCTTTGGAAAAGCCTTCATTATATCTTAAAATAAAGTCATCCTGAATAAGAATACCGTCTATATCATAATATGCGAGATCTTTAAAAAGCTTTGTAATTTCCCTGCGGACATCAGGGTTAAAAATGCTCACCCCGTATCCTTCAACGAAATTGCCGTCTTTAAATGCCACTTCAAGAGGATATTTATTTTTTAAGAAAGAAAGGCTTCTCGTAGACATCCAGGCATAAACCTTCAAGTCGTGCATACCGGCATATTTTACAACTTTGGAGAGCAGATCTCTGATTACACATGCATTCTGACTTTTAAAATAAACGCCGCTCTGGCAGTAGGATTGAACACCCAAATGAAATCTATCTCCGTAATTTTGAAAAACCCTGAAAAAAACGGTATTTATTCCACTGTTTTTAAGTTTTCTAAAATATTCTGAAAGATTATTTTCATATTGGGAATCAAGGTTGAAAATCTGCACTGCTTTAATTTGCCGGTAATTATTCTCAACCAGTGTGAGTGAAAAACCGCTGGAAGAGAAAATCACGGAAAATAAAATAAATAAAAAAATTATTCTCATTAATCAGACCGTAGAACTATAGGCTTATAACGTGTCTCACTCTTAATTTTATTTACTATATCAGTAGCATATTTTTTACTTGTATTTTTACAACATCTTACTCTGTACCAAATCCCTTTGCTGCCCAAATCAGCTCTTGCAACATAGACATCGGAAACCAGCTTTCTCAGTTTTTGCGCCTCTCTTTTAGCATCCGCCTTGCTCTGAACAGATAAAATCTGGACAACAAAATCTCCTTTCTCTTTTTCACCGGCACTTTTTGATATCGCTGCAGACTCAGCTTCTTTTGCTGTTGATTCTTTGTCTCCAGTAGCCTCTTTCTTTTCAACTGGTTTTGACGTCACTTTTTCCTCTTTATTTGTCTGCCTCTTTTCTTTTCTTACAGTAGCGTTATCATCAGAAATATCCATCTTTGAAAGTTCTTGAAGCTCTTTTTCAGTCTTCTTAATAATACTTCCGTTATCCTCAGCAGTAAACTGATAAGACTTCCCTTTACCTGGATCTGTCAAATGAACCTTATCTTCCTGCTTGGCCTCTTTAAGCTTCATTTTCAAATCAAAATAGTCGTTAGTAAGCTTAATAATTGCAAAAACAATGAGTGCAAAAGCTATCAGAAAAATAATACTCAATACAATAATGCCGCGCATATCATCAGAGTTTTTCTTTTCTTTTATCTTATCAAAATCCTTCATAATTACATCCTCTCAACCGCTTTGATTCCCAACAAGTTTAGCGCATATCGTATAACAATTGCAATACCTTTGCACAGAGTAATTCGGGCATTGGTCAATTCCTTATCATCTTCAACAATTATCGGGGTTGTGTAATAATACGAATGCAGAAGTCCGGCCAATTCCTGCAGATAGTAAACAATGCGGTGCGGCTGATAATTGGTAGCAGCCTGATTAAGCACATTCCTGAAATCATACATTTTTTTTATAATCTCTATTTCATCTTTCCTGTCAAGTCGTTCTATATTTTTTCCTACACTGACAGAAATACCTTTTTCCTTCAGCTTTGCAAAAAGACTGCAAACCCTTGCATGTCCGTACTGAACATAATAAACAGGGTTATCTGATGTTTTGCTTTTGGCCAAATCTATATCAAACTCGAACTGAGAATTTATATCGCGCATCAAATAAAAGAAACGTGCTGCAGAAGCACCCACCTCATCAACAAGCCACTTAAGAGTCACAAACTGCCCTGCCCTTGTGGACATGGAAATTTTGCTCCCATCCTTTATAAGACTGACCATCTGAACCAATGCCACATACAAATCGTTTTCATCCCTGCCGATAGCATTAACAGCTGCTTTCATCCGGTCAACGTAGCCGTGATGGTCAGCTCCCCAAACATCGATAACCTTGTCAAAACCCCTTTCAAATTTATCCCTGTGATAGGCGATATCGGATGCAAAATATGTTAACTCGCCGTCACTTTTCCTCAGCACCCTGTCTTTATCATCTTTATATTCTGTACTTTTAAACCAGAGTGCCGAATCTGCTTCGTAAATTTTGTCTTTATCCTTTAAAAAATTGAGCGTGTCTTCAACCTTTCCATCATCGTAGAGAGACTGCTCACTAAACCAGTTATCAAACTCAACATTAAAATCTCTTAAATCATCTTTGATCTCATTCAATATAAATGATTTGCCTTGATCAAGACATATGGACAGAGCATCATCTTCGTCTTTTGAAAACAGGGATCCGCCGAATTCACTTTTCAGCCTTTCAGCAATCTCAATAATATACTCTCCTCTATAACCGTCCTCCGGAAAAGGATAATCTCCGCCGGTTAAATCGCTGTATCTGGCATATATACTCTTTGCCAGGTTATTCATTTGATTGCCTGCGTCATTGACATAATATTCCCTGTAAACTTCATGACCGGCTGCACTCAGAATTCTTGCCAGCGAATCCCCGTATGAAGCCCCTCTGCCATGCCCTACATGTAAAGGCCCGGTGGGATTGGCACTTACAAATTCCACCTGGATTTTCAATGGATTTTTCGTTTTTTCCGTTAAATTATCTTCATTTTCAAGAATATTAAGCAGAAAATTGTGAAATTGTTTATATGAGATAAAAAAGTTAATAAAACCGCCGCCGGCTATTTCAACTTTGTGAAAGAAGCTTTCATCCAGATGGCTGAGAATGTCTTCAGCAATTTTGGCAGGCGCTTTTCTCAATTTTTTGGCAAGCAGAAAAGCAATATTTGTGGCAAAATCACCGTTTTCAGATTTTTTGGGAATCTCAACTGTATAGTTTAATGAATCTATTTCCCCGTCATATATCTTTCCGGCAGCTTCGGAAATTTTTTTTCTGACAACTTCCTTCATTACTCCTCCATTTTTACGTTGATTGTTATAATACCCCGTCCAATACAGTTTGCATAAAAAACCATGCCGAAGAAAACAATATCCCAAGCTTATAATATTGTAAAGACTGTCAGCAAAATTATTTTTTGTTTTCAAAATTTATTTGGAATTTACAATTCGAAAAGAATTTTATGCTCATTTTTTTAAACAAATTATCTGCTTTCAAAGGCCAGTTTGATACCCAGTGAAATAAGTACACCCCCGCTCAATCCTTCCAAAGTTCTGCGGAAGAACGGTCTGATAAACAAAAGCCGCACCGAATGGACGGAAAAAACAATGAACGAAAGCCAGATAAAAGACATAACACAATGAATTCCGGCAAGGCCTATGGACTTAATAAAAACAGGATCGCCGGGATTAATAAATTGGGGGAGAAAAGCAAAGTAGAATACAGCTGTCTTAGGATTCAGCACATTGTTGAGCCAGCCTTCCAAAAAACTTTTCTTTAATTTAACAGAATGATTTTTATTCTCTTTAAAAGATGTGGAATTACCCTCTTTTTCAAAAGCTTTCCTTAATGACTGTACGCCCAGCCAGCACAAGTAAATTGCACCTACAGTTTTTAAAACGTAAAATGCTGCCGCTGATTTAACCAGAATTACAGAAACACCCAGTGCAGAAAGTGCCGCATGGAAAAAAAGACCGGAACATATGCCTGTCGTTGTCAAAAGTCCCCGTCTGGCATTGGAAGATATAACATTTCTTATAACCAGCATTGTATCAGCACCTGGTGAAATGGTAAGCAATGCAGCAACAATAAAAAACGTAATCATCTGCTCATTCATAATACTTTAAGTATCATAATATTTTTTTTATTTGCAACGAATTTTTTGGCTATCGACCAAAATTTACATATTTATGGAGCCGTGATTGGTAAGTTCAATGTTGAATGTTGAATCCCACTCATCCATCTCAACCTGTTCAACTTCCCCAGCCTCAACCTTTACTCTACCTACCTCACTACTTCACTCACTCAGCACTCAGCACTCAGCACTCAGCACTTAACACTTAGCACTTAGTACTATTACTAATACTTTGTCGCAAGAAAGATGCCCGAAAAAACAGCGGCAATCCCCGCAAGATGATATGCGGCAAATGTTTCACCGAGAAAAATTACCGCCAGAATACTGCCGAAAACAGGCATCAGGTGTATAAATGGAGCCACTTTTGAGGCGCCTGCCTCCCTTACAGCCCTGTTCCAGCTGAGGAAAGCAGCCAGAGAAGCAAAAACACCGGTATAAGCAATACTGAAAATTGTTAACACCCCAATCTGGATCTGCTTATCCAAAACAAAATTTTCCATCAAAACAAAAGGTGTTAAAATAATCAGACCAACAACAGCTATACATTGCATAAAAACAACAGGATTTAACTCTTTGGGATATTTTTTCAGTAGGTTGGAATAAAATGCCCAGCAAAATCCGGCGATAAGAACTAAAATATCCCCTCTGTTAACACTCAACGCAAAAAGCAGAAACGGATTCCCCTCTGTCAAAACGATTATAACACCGGAAAACGAAATCAAAATACCGAGCATTTTCAACAAAGATATTTTTTCACCAAACATAAAGAATGATACAATCAGAATGGAAATGGGAATGAAGGAATTGACAAGTATGGCGTTAATTGCTGAAGTATAGTGCACAGCCGTATAAATCAGTGTATTAAACATGGCAACGCCCAGAAGCCCGATTAAAACAATATAGCCCTTATTGGCCTGTATGATTTTACCCTGGCCTTTAAACAGTCTGTAAGAGAATGGTAAAAGAATAATACACGCTGTAAGCCACCTGAAATACCCCAAACTTATCGGCGGGATTACAAGAGATGCCCCCTTCCCCACGACAAAATTTCCGGACCACAAAAGTGCACTCAAAGCCGCCAGCAAATAAGGCATACAAAAACCTCATCAAAGTTTAATCTGATGTTTTGCACTAATGAAAGAAAAAGTCAAAGAAATTATTTATACCATTTGGCAGATGAGGCTTTAAAAACAACATAAACTTCTTTATTTTTTGACAAATCAAGCTCAAGCAAAGCTTTTTTGGATATATAGGATACAAGCCGAAGATCATCTTTTACCAAACCAATTTTTACTTTTTTCTCCTGTATCTCGATATCATTTACCCTCATTTTAATAACATTTCGGGCAGATATTTTTTGAGGCTCATCCAGGGCAATAAGAATATCTTCAGGATTTATATAACAGCCTTCATCCACAGATTTTTCAGGTGAGGAAACTATAACATCCGTTTTTGCGAAACGTTTATGGTACAATCCTGCAGCAAAATATTCAAACCCCCTTCCCAAATCATTTTCATATTTTTGCGTGTAAAGACGGCCGTTATTAAGATAATAAATTTTGTCAGCAGTGTCAGTGAGCCATTCATAATCGTGACTACTTACAATTATGCACTTATTCTGCTTTTTCAGTTCAGTAAGAAAACCGGTAATAACCGACAGGCTTGTTGAATCCACGTTAGCAGTGGGCTCATCCAGCAGTATAATATCCGGGTCAAAAATAAGCTTTTGAGCAAGAGAAAGCCTTTTCTTTTCACCACCGGAAAGTTCGAGAGGTTTTTTATGAAGAAATATATGAGGATTAAGAGAAAGTTTTTTAAGTATTCTGTTAATATTTTCCAGATACACTGTTTCATTCCTTAATTTTAAAGGATATATCAAGTTATCTTTTACTTTTCTTTTTAAAAGTTTCGGCTCCTGAAACACAAAACTCATTTTTCTCTTTATTTCTAAATTATAGACAGATGCACTATATCCGTTAATAAAGATTTCGCCGGAATCAGGAGCCATAATAAGACCGAGAATTTTCAGGAAAGTGGTTTTTCCACTCCCGTTAGGACCGTAAAAACCGTACACTTTCCCATATGAAGCATTGAACTGAGAAACAAAAAGGGTGAAGTCAGAATCAAATGTTTTTTCAATGTTTACACCCGAAACAGCCGTGCTATTCACTACACCCTCTCTGTTAAATACATGCTGAAAAAATTAATAATAATGGCAATACTCATAAGGACAATGCCAAGAGCTATTCCCATTGCAAACTCGCCTTTACCCGTCTCGAGTGCTATGGCTGTAGTCATGGTTCTCGTGGCCCATTTAATATTCCCGCCAAGCATCATAGAAACGCCTACTTCGGCAAAGACCCTGCCGAAGGCTGTAACTGCCGCCGCAAAAATTGCCGGTTTGGCTTCATACATATATGTCAAGGACATCTGCAGCCGTCCTGCTCCCATACTGGACAGTTCCTCTGCCAGTCTTCTGTCCATAGAGCCAACTGCAGAAGCGGTAAGTGCAATGACAATAGGAACAGCAAGAAAAAACTGCCCGATGGCAATACCTTTTATAGTAAAGAGTAAATCAAAATCCCCCAAAGGGCCTCTGCTGCTTATAAACATATAAACAAAAAGCCCAACAACTACCGTTGGCAAAGAAAGCAATGAATTTACAATATTTTGAATAATTTTTCTGCCTTTAAAATTATAAAACCCCAGAAGAAAACCCAAAGGCAGACCGATTGTTAGGCTTGCCAAAAGAGACAGAGTTGAGGCTCTCAGTGAAGTAAAGATAGCAGAATAAGTTTCCGCATCAAGTGTAGCAATCAGTATAAATGCATTTTTAATACCATTCAGAAAATAATCCAATCTACTCTACCTTTACCTTTACCTTTACCTTTACCTTTACCTTTACCTTTACCTTTACCTCTACCTCTGCCTTAGCACTTAAAACTAATCACTTCGCATTAGGTATAAAAAGCTTCTTATTCAGCAATCTGTAATCTGCAATTGCCTGCTGAATCTTATCAGAAGTCATCCATTTTATAAATTTCTCAGCCAGCTTTATTTTGACATAAGGACATCTTTTCTTGCTGACAGGGATTAGGCTGTACTGATTGTACAGAATTTTATCCCCTTCCACCAATATCTGCAGCGGAGCTTTGCCGTCATAATTCGACTGGTACTTTATATATGTACCCCGGTCTGTCATGGTGTAACCGTTCATTTCAGTGGCAATATTAAGTGTGGTTATCATCCCCTGTCCGGTTTCTTTGTACCAGCTTTTTTTATTGTAATCATTTATACCGGCTGAATCCCAAAGCAAAATTTCTTTCTTGTTTGTTCCGGAATCATCACCCCTGCTAACAAATGTTTCACTTTTATCATAAATGGCTTCAAGCGCCTCCGTAACATCCTTACCCTTGATATTCGCAGGGTCAGAAGGGGGTCCTACAACTACGAAATCGTTATACATAACCTCTTTTCTGTATACACCGTATCCATTGTTGATATATTTCTTTTCAGCTGGTGGAGCATGAACAAGCAGAATATCGGCATCGCAGTTTTTACCCAGTTCAAGGGCTTTACCGGTGCCCGTTGCGGTCCATTTCCAGTCAATGCCGGTATCCTTTTCAAAGATTGGCTCAAGATACTCAAGAAGGCCGGTATTATCGGTACTTGTTGTTGTTGCCATGAGAAAGCTTTTCTCCGCAGCAAACACATTTGCACTCATTAAGGATACAGCCAACATAACTAACAAAAATCTCATAATTTACCTCCTTAAACGCTTTAATGAGCTTTATATTTTAATTTTTCCCGTATTTTCAGATGAATACCCTTTAAAATTATCTATGGAAGATTTAGTTGTCTCATCATTAAGAAACTCTAAAAAACATTGATATTCTTCACTGAAATAAAAGTCTTTGTCCAACACCATATCGAAACTCTCCGTTTTAACTCTGTCAAAGTTCAGACCGAATAAATCAACATAAAAGGCATTACCAATACCGATATCGGCTTTACCTTCAGCAATATGTTCCGCTATCTCAAGGTGGGTGCTAACTTCTTTATCATATCCGGCGATATTTCCCGGATTGAGTTTTTCCCGGTTTAGAATATAGTCCGCCAATATCCTTGTACCGGAATTATGAGGTCTGTTGATAAATTTTAATTTCTTATCAGCAATTTCTCTGAATGAATCCGCTTTATTATCTCTGTATATAAAACCGAGATCTCTATAAAACAGGTTTACAACGACAAAACTGTTATTATTTTTATCTACTTTTTTTACCGCTTCAGTATTGTAAGAATCTTCAGAGGGGTCATATATATGGCTTAATGCAATGTGGGACAAACCATTTTTCAGGATATTCAACCCCTTCCTGCTGCCTACATTTGAATAAAACACCAGCATTTCAGGATATTCCTTATTAAACCATCCCAAAATAAGCTGTAACAGAGGATCATCAGAACCCGTCATAAGTATTAATTTTCCGGCAGAAGGTGTGAGTTTATACCTGTATTTTAGATTTTTAAGGCTGCTGAGGTTCAGAAACTTAACCAACTCGTCAAAAGGAAACAGCCATTTCCCCGTAACCTTTGTGGCAGGAATGTCACCGTCATGAGCAAGTTTGTAAAGTTTTTTCTCGTTGATCTGCAGCAACTCCGAGGCTTCTTCAGCATTCAGGAATTCTTTACCCATACAGCACCTCAATCATTATAATCGTCCTTATAGTAACCAACAATAACATATAATAACTTTGCTGTCAATAAACAGCGTTTTAATTCTAACTAACAAAAGTTTTATTGCAAAATAAAATTTATACTGTAAAATTTTATAAGGAGGACTGATGAGCCCGTATAAGATATTTTTATTCTTTCTTTTATTTTTGCTCTCAACTGCCTTGATTCCGGCATCGGCACAAAATGAAGATATTTCAAAATATCCGGAAACCATCAGAGAGGGCATAGTTAATGTTAAAAACAATTTCAGCAGCCGCAGTATAGATAAACTTTACACAGAGTTTACACGCCATAAAGGTATAGATGATCCGATTATAGCTTATTCACTTGTAGAAATAGCTTTAAACCATGAGGACAAACTTAACGGCAATATTATTGATTCGATAACAAGGTTTGCCCCCGGAGAAAGCAGCAAAATCCGGGCTGTCCTGTCAGGCAGTTTCCTTTACAAACTTTTCCACTACTATAGTTTTTTTAATTCCCATATACTTTTACAATCAGCTTCTATAATAGCAAGCATTTTTGTTTTTATTCTTTTTGTATACTTACTCATAAAAAATATACATATCTTTTTCCATTCGCACAAAAATATTCCCATTCTGTTTAACGGAATAAAATTTGTTCTTTTTTTTGGTCTGTTAACTTCAATGTTAATAATATTCCCATTAAATAAAATGCTGGTTTTTGCAATTTTCACCTTAATTCTTTTAATTCCTGAAGCCGGCGCAGGCAGATATTTTTGCATAATTGTTATTATTTTGTGTGTATCAGTGCTGCCTTTTAAATCAAGCATAAAAACAAATGAAGAGTTGCAAATTTACAATGATGTGGCCTTAAAACCTCTAAGTACTGAATATATGCAAAAAATCTGGGAGAAAAGCGGCGAAGCACCTCTTTTAAAAACAATGCTGTTTCTGAAAGCACCGGAAACATTCAGCTATAATGCTGCCCAACTTACCCCCCAAAACAAAACCGAAGCTGTGAATTTTGCATCTTCAGCTCTGTATAATGGCAACACGGAAAGGTTTAATAAAATAGTATCCGATTTTTCCCTTTCCGATAATCCCGTTATCATAATGAATATGAATGCTTTTTTTATGCAAAACTTTATGTACGAACAGTATGAGAACTATATTGAAAAGCTGTATAAATATCCTGAATATTACAACGTGTTTCAAAACAATCAGCTTAAACTGGGAAGAACTTCTTTTTTCCCCTATCATAAAGATACTGTCATCCTGCAACCGAGTTATTCTTTCAACTGGTATGCCTCTACAATTTACGCTTTTTTGCTCCTTATGGCCATTATTCTGCATTTTGCTTTCAGCCGCCGCAGGATTGTAAAATGTAAAAGCTGCGGAAAGACGTTCTGTCGTATCTGTGACGAAGGTCACTTAAATGAATCGACATGTTCATTATGCAGAAACATTAACAGCAGATACTCCACAGCTGATCCTTCAGTACTGGTAAAGAAAAAGATTCAAGCCGAAAAATACAAATCTTTTCGCGGCACTCTCAGCTTCTTCCTGACACTCCTGCTGCCCGGCTGCGGACTCATTTACAACGGTCATTTGGTTCTCGGTGTTATATTAACATTAATATTCTCAAAAATTATCTTTATTCTCCTTTTCAAATTTAATGTGTTTTTATGGCCTTTTAACCTGGGAATTCAATACGCTGTGATGCCTGGAATAATTGTATTGTTTATAATTTTTACAGCAGTTTATCTGCTTAGTTTTCTGTTTATCAGGAGAAATTATGGCTCTTAAAGGATCGATAAAAGAATTCAGCCTTGTGGACATTCTGCAGCTGCTCAGCCAGACATCTAAAAGCGGCATACTTCACATAACGAATGAATCGCAGCATATAAAAGTATTCATAAAAGACGGAATGCTGGTGGAAGTTAAAAGCGATTCCGACGATTTTATGATTAAGATAGGTAATTATCTGACCTCCAGGGAGTTTATCACAAAAGAGCGGCTGAATGAGCTTCTTGGCAAACAGAAAAAACTTCCCGTCAGGTTTGGAAAACTGCTTGTCAATGAAGGGATACTTTCTAATGATGAACTGAAAAACATTCTGACAGAGATTACAAAGGAAAACTTTGCCAAAGTACTTTCAATCGACTCCGGTCAATATAACTTTGAACAAACCATAGTAGAGTACAATGAAGACGAAAGAGAACTCCTGGATATCAACAACATTCTTCTTGATGTATTAAAAGATATCGATGAACTGAATGTCTATAAGAAAAAAATTTCCAGTTTTCTGGTAAAGTACTATAAAACCGATACAAACAAAAAGATAGTAGTGGATAATAATATTTCGGACGAAGAGCCGGTTATTATTGTAGATAAAACGATCAAACTGAATAACGACTCCTACCTGGTATACAATAAAATAAACGGCTCAAACTCTGTAGCAGATATCATAGAACAGACAATACTGCCGGAACATTTTGTTTTAAAAGTTATCTACTTTTTAATAAAAGAAAAACAAATCGCTCCTGCCCAAGCTGAAAAACTGAGAACTCCGCTGCTCAGCTTAAAAACCATTCAAATAACAGGATTAGGCCTGCTTTTTATAGCAATTTTAACTGTGCTGACCATGAATATTTCCACCCTTTTTTCAACAAAACTTTTTACTTTTCCCACGGAGGAACAAAGAATCCCCGAAAAAATTTATTATGAACAATTAAAAGAGGTAAACAGTCTCACTTATATAAATGGAGAAACCAGCATAGATCAAATGAACCTTAATCATAAAAATTATATGAGGTATTTCACAATTGAGTAGCAACCATCTGCATATAATTGAAGATTCCCTTTTAACTCTGCATATCTTAACAAATTCACTTGAAGAAGTTTATTCAATATCGGTGAGTTCTGACAGAAGAGAATTCATTGACTTCCTTAAGCGTGGAACAAGTCCGGACATATACCTGATTGATATAACGCTGCCAGATATAGACGGTTTTGAAATCTTAAAGATTCTCAAAGGCACGAGTTCTGCAAAGGTTATTTATTCAGCAAAAACAAACCCTGAGTTAATAGAAAAAGCTTTTGAACTTGGAGCTCACGATTTTATAAAAAAGCCGACCCCCGTTCAGGAACTGAAGGCAAGACTGTCAAAGACACTTTTATTTTTCAACATCCTGAAAGATAACAAACTGAATCTGGAGGAAGTCAAAGGCACAATTGCCCACTATTTCGGTCAACCCTTGACTGCGCTCGGCGCTGAGCTGTATACGTTAAAAAAATCTTTACCGGCAAATGAACTGAATGATTCTGCATATTCATCAATAAAAAGATTTGAGCAGGCATTTGAAATACTTGTGGAGATGTACAACAAGTTTAAAGATATCGATACTCCGGTAAAAGTTGACTACTTAAACAATAAAAAGATATTGGATTTAAATGGTGACAGGTAACTTTAATACAAATATTAAATATAACGGCAAAATATATCATGTCCAAACAGAAATTATCAGAGGTAACATAATCACACAGGTTTTCGATGGTGGCAAAATTCTTATTTCCCGAAAAAATCCTTATGAAGATTACAATAGTTCGGTAAAACAACATAAAGAAGTTGAAGATTTAGTGAAATGTGGTAAATTTTAGCTGATGATAAAAGTTTATAATCTCAGCGTAGCTTTTCTTGGCGAAAAAAAGGCACTGGACAATGTCTCATTTAAAATCCCTAAAGGTGAATTTGTCTATATAACCGGCGAAAGCGGTGCAGGAAAAACAACATTGTTGAGACTCTTTTATGCAGATATCCTGCCGTCAAGGGGTATAGTTCTCATATCCAATAAAGATATCTCAAATATCACAAAAAAAAGCACCCCTTTTTTAAGGCGTAATATAGGTGTAATTTTCCAGGATTTTAAGTTGCTTGAAAACAAGTCTGTTTATGAGAATGTCAAGCTTGCACTCGAAGTTTTCTACCTGGAAAAAAACAATATGGAAAACAGAATTCTGCCTCTATTAAGACGGCTTGGAATATACAGCCGCAGAAGCACACTGGTCAGGAAGCTTTCAGGCGGGGAAAAACAAAGAGTGGCAATAGCCAGAGCATTAATCAATAACCCCGCTATTATTTTAGCAGATGAGCCCACGGGTAATCTTGATCAGGCAAAGGCCGAAGACATAATAGACCTGCTTTATGATACCGCAAAATCCGGAACAACTGTAATTGTCGCAACCCACGACCCTAATGTTTTAAACAGATATAAAGATGCAAGGGTACTGGAACTGAAAAACGGCAAAATAATCAAGGATACGCATAATATATGACAAAGTTTTTATTTTTGATTAAAAGAGGATTTAATTTTTTTTCCACTAATATCTCTCTTAATCTTGCCTCAATTCTTACAACTACCACCATTCTGTTTGTATTCCATATATTCTTTACAATGAGTGTTTCCCTGGACAGTTTTTTTTCTGAATTGACCAATATCCAATCCATCAGGCTTTATTTAAAAACTGAGGATACGAAAAAAATAGATGAGTTTATGAAAAAAGTACGAAAACTGGAGACTGTAAAGGAAGTAAAATATTATTCTCCTGCCGAAACACTTAAATACTTACGTAAAAACACCAATAATATAAACTATTTAAACAATATCCCCGCCGAATATTTTCCTCATTTTATTGAAGCAAAAATAAAAGAAGAATACAAAAACCTGGAAAATATCAGGGAGCTGGAAGAAACACTCAATGATTACGAAATTATAGATGTTGCTTCCTACGGGGAAAAGTGGATTGTAAATTTTACGACACTCAATTACAGTATGAAATTTTTCCTCTTCATATTAACGGCTCTTCTTGCAGCTGCTCTTTCAACCATACTTTACAATACTATAAAAATAAATCTTTACAGATATATAGACGAAATTAAAATTTACAGTCTGGTGGGAGCTTCACGGACATTCATCATTCTTCCCATTCTGATTTCCGTTATGATAGAATCCACAATCAGCTATTTAGCGGCTACCGGTCTTTCTTTCGGAGCTTTTTATCTGCTTAATGAAAAACTATTGCATAATATCGGAATCTATTTAATTGAGCTGCCGGATATTTTCATGCTGCTGATAATTTTCGCAGTCCTGCTGTGTGTGTCTATTCTGGCCGGGTTTATAAGTATAAAAACTTTTCTTAATAACATGGGTGCAATAAATGAGTAAGGCAGTTTCACTCCTTTTGTTTGCGATTATTCCGCTTTTAAGTGCAGCCGTGTCAATAAATGATATAACCTCGGCAAACAAATATTTGGAAAAACTGAAAAATGAAATAAACAGAGAAGAAAAAGAACTTAAAACAATTAAAAACACAAGAGAAAAAATATTAAAAAATGTCAGACATATCGAAAAAAAAATATCATATAACGAAGAAGTCCTTGAAAAACTTAACGAAAGGATGTCAAAGCTTAAAAAAAACAAACAAAAATTAACACAGGAAATAAGAGAGACGAACAAAGAAATTGACCGGCTTAAATCCCGTCTAAAACGAAGCAATATATATATCATCGACAATAAAGGATATACCAAACTTAAACTGCTTATGTTCTCGCAAACATACCATAATACTATAAAAAATATGGAAATTCTGGAAAAAATTAATAACAAACTCCTTGATGAAATTAAAGAATTGAAAAAGGCAACCCAAAAAATCGAGGACCTTAAGGCAAAATATGATACTGCAGAATCAAATCTTAAAAATATCTATGCAATGAAAAATAATGTGTCCGAAGAGCTTGTAAATCAGAAAATTAAATATAAACAAACTCTTGCACTACTCAAAGAAGACAAAAAAAGCAAGGAAGAATACATAGAAATTCTGAATGAAAAGCGCAATGCACTGCAGAAAAAAATTGAAGAACTTGAAAAGAGTGAGAATAAAAGTGACAGTATTTCCGAAAGCGGCTTCGCCAAAGCAAAAGGTACACTCCCATGGCCGGCCGAAGGAAAAGTAATAGAAGAATTCGGACCTAAAAAAATCGAGGGTTTCAGAGGAAAGGTTTTCAATAAAGGAATTAAGATTGCACTGGAATCCGAAGGGATAAAATCCGTTTTTGACGGTACTGTTAAATATGTAGACTGGATAAGGGGTTATGGAAATATAATCATTGTAAAACACGACAAAAATTATTATACTCTCTACGCAAATCTTGACAAAATATATGTAAGCACAGGTCAGGAGGTATTAGGAGGGGAACAGATAGGTTCCATTAATATTAACTCTGGAAATAAAAAATCTACACTCTATTTTGAAGTAAGAAAACAAAATGAAGCTGTAAACCCTTCTTTATGGCTTAAGTAACCAGGAGGTATTGATGAATAATAAAAAGAAACTGATTCCGATACTGTTTGCTTTTGTAATAATTACAGCATCGGTCTTCGCAACTTTTACTGTTAAAATAACCGACGTATATGCTGCAAAGAAAGAAAACAGGTACGAGAATCTCGAAACACTTACCGATGCCATTAATATTATCGAGAAAAATTATGTTGAAGATGTGAAAATGGAAACCCTCATTCAGGGTGCCGTAAAAGGTATGTTGTCTGAGCTGGATCCTCACTCCTCGTATCTAACACCTGAAATGTTCAAAGAGTTCAAAGTTGAAACCAAAGGCGAATTCGGCGGCCTTGGTATCACGATAAGTATAAAGGACAACATACTGACTATCATTTCCCCCATTGAAGATACCCCTGCCGACAAAGCCGGTTTGGAAGCTGGCGATAAAATAATAAAAATTGAAGGTAAACCCACAACAAACATTACACTCGAGGAAGCAGTTGACAAACTGAGGGGCAAGCCTGGGACAAAGGTTACCATTACAATTTTCCGTGAAGGCAAAGATAGGCCTTTTGACGTAACAATAACCCGTGACATCATCACAATTAAAGCCGTCAAGTCAAAAGTCATAGATAACCTGGGATACTTAAGATTAACTCAATTTAAGCAGGAAGCATCAAAAGAAATGTCAACAGCATTGGTGGAACTGAAAAAGCAAGATGTTAATGGCCTTATACTTGACTTGAGGAACAACCCGGGCGGACTTTTATCAGAGGCTGTGCGTGTTTCAAGCATTTTTCTTCCTGAAGATAAAACCGTTGTCTACACCAAAGACAGAGACGGAACGGAAAAACATCTTAAAACGCGGGAAACTGGCACCAACGCGGAGGATATTCCCATGGTCGTGCTTATAAACGAAGGCAGTGCTTCTGCCTCGGAAATTGTATCAGGAGCGCTTCAGGATTACAAACGTGCATTGGTGATAGGACAGACATCCTTTGGCAAAGCTTCGGTACAAACAATAATACCTATGGGGAACGATTCAGCAATAAAAATAACCACGGCAAGGTATTACACCCCCAAAGGACGATCCATACAGAATGTAGGCATAAAGCCTGATATTATGGTAAAACAGGGTACGGTAAATTATGAAGAGGGGCATCCGTTTTTAAAAGAAAGTGATCTGGAGAACCATCTGATTAATGGAAAAATTAACAAAAACAGGCAAAACAGAAGTGACAATGTAACCGTTACGGACAATAAAACACTTGAAGATGACCTGCAGTTAAAATTTGCCGTTGATATGTTAAAAGGATTGATAATTTATGGCCAGGAAAAAGCAGCCAGGTAAAAAAAGAAAACCGCAAAACAGACGCAAAAAAAACAGCGGATTTAAAATCCCCCCTGTGATAATAGTGGGGGGGATTTTTTTGATAATGATTGGAATCATTGCTGCATCCATTATCAATATAAGACTGCAAAAACTTCAAACGGAATATTCCGGTAATAAGGACGCCACAGTAAAAGTTCAGTCTCCGGCTGAGATTGATAAAAAAATCAAACTTTTTTTGTACGACCACGAAATAAGTAAAGAAAGGGTTGTAAGTAAAAATATTAAAAATACGAGCGAAACTGATTATATTGAATATACAATTAGACTCAGTGAATATGAGTTGAGTTCTTTGAGGAACTCTTTGATAAATTTTTTCACCAAAAACAATTTTGACTTCAGTGAAGATGATGCTTTATTTTTCCACAAAACCGGTTTAAATATCACATTCAATTTAAAAACCACACCTATGAAAGAAAACTATACAGATAATTATGACATTAATAACGGTAATATCGATTATAAGGCAAATATGGCAATAATTTTGGATGATTCAGGGTATAATCTGGATTTGGCAGAAAAGGCTGCATCCATAAAATATCCGCTGACACTTTCCATTATTCCATATACACCTTATGACCGAGAAACTGCAGAAATTGCCAGAAAGCATGATAAAACCGTTTTTCTTCATCAGCCGATGCAGCCGAAATCATACCCGGATACAGAGCCCGGGAAAGGTGCCATTCTTTTGAATACACCCGAAACATTAATCAAAATACTGATTGATAAGAATGTGGAGCAAATAGGCAAAATTGACGGAGTGAACAATCACATGGGATCTGCACTGACAGAAAACAGACTGAAAATGAGAGAATCCCTGAAATACATAAATAAATATACAAATACCTTTGTGGACAGTCACACTTCAGCTGATACTGTAGCGTATAAAATATGTAAAGAAATGAAGATGAACTGCGGTATCAGTGAAAAATTTATTGATAACAGCGGAGACCTGAAATATATAAAAAACAAACTTATAGAAAGCGCCGAACTTGCACTCAAACAAAAAGAATTAATAGTAATCGGACACCTTAGACCCAAAACGGTAAATGCTCTGATCAAATTTCTCCCCGAGATAGAACAGATGGGGGTTAAAATAGTGCCCGTTGAAAAGGTTATACAGCAGTGATTTTTTTGGGAATTGAAACTTCGTGTGATGAAACCTCGGCAGCAGTTTATGATTCCGACAGCGGAATAAAATCCAGTGTAATATCTTCTCAGATTGATATCCATTCACGTTACGGAGGTGTGGTCCCGGAAATTGCTTCGAGAAACCACGCACTTAAAATAGAAACTGTTTTTTATGAAGCAATTGAGAAGGCTTTAATCTCTGTGAGTGATATTGACGCAGTAGGTGTAACAAGAGCTCCCGGTTTGATAGGTGCACTTTTTGTCGGTGTTTCTTTTGCCAAAGGACTTTCATATGCTTTAAAAATACCGTTGATTCCTGTCAACCACCTTTCGGCACATATAATTTCCGCCGAACTCACTCATCCGGAATTGGCACCCCCATACACAGGACTTATTATTTCAGGAGGGCATTCACATATTTACCAGGTGGACAAATCATATAACTTTCGTTTGTTTTCACACACTGTGGATGATGCTGCAGGGGAAGCCTTTGACAAGGTGGCAAAGATGATGGGGCTGGCTTATCCCGGAGGACCGGCCATCGAAAGCCTTTCACGAAAAGGCAACCCGGATGCTGTGAATTTTCCGGTTGCAATGAAAGCTCAAAACAACATGAGCTTCAGCGGACTGAAAACAGCTGTTATGAACTGTTTAAACCAAGGATATTTCACAAAGGCTGACATAGCTGCATCCTTTCAAAGTACACTGGTGCGAACACTTATAAATAAATCTCAAATAGCATTAAAACACTTCAATTCTGACAAACTTGTTATTTCCGGCGGCGTTGCCTGCAACGGATACCTCCGGGACAAATTTCACGAATATTTTAAAGACTCCTGCGACATTTATTTTCCTTCAAAATATCTTTGTACAGATAACGGCGATATGATATCCTATGCCGCATATAAATTTATGCATTTAAGAAAATTTTTAGATATAAAAGGTACCGCCAGAGACAATGAAAGCAGTATTAACACAATCATCTGATTTAAAAACCTTATTGAAAAAAGAACCCCTCGTTGCAGCACCTATGGCAGGGATAACAAACAGAAGTTTCCGTAAAATTCTGAGAAAATTCACAAACGGTCTTATTTACACTGAAATGGTATCAGTGGAAGGGCTAAAAAGGCAAATTGATAAAACAGTGGATTATATAAGGTTAACCCCTGAAGATAATCCCATAATTGTCCAGCTATTTGGCTTCAATGAAAATTCATTCCACGATGCTGTTAAAATAACAGAAGAAATTTCATCCCCCTATGGTTTTGACATCAATATGGGCTGCCCGGTGAAAAAAGTATTAAAAACCGGAGGAGGCTCAAATCTACTGAAAAACATAAAACAGGCTGAACGGATTATAAAAAATGCCAGAAAAGCGACAGAAAAAAAACTGACGGTTAAAATTCGTCTGGGATGGGACAGAGAAAATCTTGTCTTCAGGGAATTGATAAAGATGGCTGAGAATGAGGGTGTGGATGCAATATGCATTCATGCCAGGGCAAAATCTGAACTGTTCACAGGAGCGGTGGATTACAGGGCTTTAGAAACTGCTGCGGAACTGGCAAAAATACCTGTAATCGGAAACGGCAATGTCTGCGACCCCAGTGGATATAAAAGAATGTTGAATACCGGTGTCTCAGGGGTGATGATAGGAAGAGCGATTATGAAAACACCCTGGATTTTTCAGGCATTACGGGAAAATAAACATCCTGAAAACTTCCTCAGCAAACAAGAACTTTACAATCTTTTAATGGAGCTTAAAGATTTTGAAGCGGAGGAAAAAGGGGCTCACTATATAAATCTCCTGAAAAAATATGCTGTGTTTTTCTCCAAAAGCTCCCCGGGGGCATCCAACTTCAGAAACCGGCTTTACTCCACCGATAATGAAAAAGAATCATTAAAAATAATAGAAGAGTTTTTCAATTCAAACACATAGACTTTTACAAGTCTTTACGAGCATTGACAACGACGAAGCAATCTCATCTACAGGGAATGAGATCGCCACTGGCTTCCGCCCTCGCGATGACAGCATTGAGGCCTTGAGTAACTGCCTTATTGCCACCCTGTAAGACCTTTGAATAATGTATTCTTATAAATTTTACCACCCCTTAATCCCCTCCTAACTCTTTGATAAGAGGGGAGATAAAACTCCTCCCCTAATTTAGGGGAGGTTGGGTGGGGTACTTATTCAAAGGTCTCCCTGTAGCATCTGAGCATAGCGAAGATAAATTGGATGTTTTACAACATATTTACCAGTCTAAAGGACTGGTGCTAACCGAAGGTAAGCAGTTGTTTCAGGGTCACATAACTTACTGATAATAATAGATCCCGAAACAAGTTCGGGATGACTTTTTTTATTAGTTATTCAAAGGTCTTGCCTTTTGTCAGTCGTCGCAAGAATCCGCCCCGGACCGTTGTCTTGCAGGCGTGGGCGGAGAGAACTGGCAATATTTTTTTCATCCCCAGGGCGAAGCAGAGGAATCTCCATCTATATAATAATTTATGCGTTTCTGCTAATCATAAATCACAATATGTCTGACTTACCCACTTTTGATTAACCTGCGAAACTCTTCCCTGCTCATAGGAGCCACTGTAACCGTTTTAAACTTATCATAAATCACAAAACCTTCCGGAGTGTGCTTGGGCTTTTTAACATATTTTTTCAGTGTGTAATCAACATTCACCTTTGAGTCCAGCCTGGCCTTACTGAGACAGGCCACAACTCTTGCTGCTGTTTCGATTTCCTCTTTTGTGTAAGGCTCATTCTTTCTGATAATCGCATGTGAAGAAGGGATACCCTGTGCATGCAGCCACAAATCTTCAGGGGAAGCAAAGTCGAAAACAAGCTCATGATTACCGCGGCTGTTTTTCCCCAGATAAATATCCGCCTCACTTAATTTGATGTGATATATACGTTTAACCTCTTTTGTTTTTGTTTTTTTCACTTTGTATGAACCAAATGTTTCACTATATTCTTTGAAAAGCTCCCGCTCATCAGGTTTTATTGACTCATCTTCCATATAAAAGAGTTTTTCTTCATACCAGAATATGCGATTTTGTATTTCATTAATTCTCTTTCGGATTTTTTCTAAAGATCTTTCAAGCTTTCTGCTTTTTTCATAAAGTTTTTCTGCTTTTTCCTCAGGCTTATCACCTCTTCTAACGAAATAATTCACCTTTTTTATGCCATCCTCAGAATAATCGATAAGCTCGTACTCCCCTTCCCCTTGCTTTAAAATATGCAGATTATTTTTTATCAGATCCGCTTCATGTCTCAGCTGATGAAATTTTTTTGCATTGCTTAGGTCATCTTTTAGTTTTTCCAGAAGCTTCTTATCTTTCTTGATTCTTTTTTTGTAATGTTTGATAAGTCTGCTGCGTACTAAATTATAATCATCCTCATCTTTACGTTCTGCTACAGAGCCAAATTCATCAAATGTTATTTCTTTAAGATTATCTTTAAGTTTAAAAGGATAAATTTTCCCTTTTTCATCTGTGTAAAATCTTTTGTCAGCTAACTCTTCTTTAAGATATTCGATAGCAAACGGTAATTCTTCAAAGCGATTAAAAATCTTTTCAGCATATTCAGCAGTCTTCGGATAAAAACCTATAAAATTGTTAAAATTCAAATCTTCCGGCGATAATTTGTATGCACTGTCCAGATCATATCGCTTGTTTAGTTTAAAAAATCTGTACACATCCCCGGTATCAACCTTTCTTTCAGGATCTATGTTGTTATTATTCAACTTAAAAATAATATGATCGCTGTCTGAAATAACAAAAATATTGGAATTGTTTCCGGCAAGTTCGTAAACGATCCTGTAGGTCACTTTTTTACCGCTTGGCCGTCTTTTGGCAGCATAGAGAATCAGAATTCTGTCGTAACTTCTCTGTTTAATATCAGTAATGCAGGCACCGTTCAGTATTTCCAGTGCCGGGGCTTTCCCAAGTTTCTCAAAACTACCTGCCCGGAATACCCCTTTGAGGTTCAATCCTGCTTTAAAATCAATACGGCTGGAATTATTATCATCATAAAGATGTAGAATAAATGTGTTTTCAGATACAGTAGCACTGTTTATTACAGTATACCGGATCTTTTCATCAAATACGTATTTGAGTTTTCTTAATGTCAGTCCGTCCACTTAACTATTTGTCCATAAAACGTTCAAAAGATTTTTTATCATTTGCTTTCACGTAAGCTTCCTGAGGAGTTATTGTTTTATTCATGAGAAACTCCATAATAGCCTGGTCCATCAGTTGCATCCCGTCTCCTTTGCCCGTTTGAATCATGGAAGGAATCTGAAATGTTTTTCCTTCCCTGATAAGATTGGCAATGGCACTGTTAACAATTAACAGCTCAAGAGCAGCCACACGCCCCGTACCGTCAGCTTTCTTCAGGAGCTGCTGCGCTACAACTCCTTTTAAAGATTCAGACAGCATTGCCCTTATCTGTTCCTGTTGTCCTGATGGAAATGCATCGATGATTCTGTCAACAGTTTTTGCAGCCGAATTTGTATGTAATGTACCGAAAACCAGATGTCCGGTTTCAGCGGCTGTAATTGCAAGTTCTATCGTTTCAAGATCTCTGAGCTCTCCCACAAGAATAACATCCGGGTCCTCCCTGAGAGCAGCTCTCAATGCAGCAGAGAAGGATTCGGTATGTGTTTCCACTTCTCTATGGTTGATCAAACATCCCTGGCTGTGGTGTACAAATTCCACTGGATCTTCTATTGTTAAAATATGCTCTTTTCTGGATTTGTTTATATAATCAATAATCGCAGCCAGTGTTGTTGATTTCCCGCTGCCTGTAGGACCGGTAACCAGTACAAGCCCCCTTGAAAGTTTTGGAAATTTTAACACCTGATTGGGTAACCCCAGGTCATCAGCGGTGAGAATTTTACTGGGAATAAGTCTGAAAACAGCGCATACTCCTCTTTTCTGCATAAAATAATTTGCCCTGAAGCGCGCTTTTCCGGGCACTTCATAGGCAAAATCCAGATCTTTTGTTTTCTCAAATTTCTTTTTCTGCTCCTCTGAAATTATTTCATATAGCAGTGGTCTTAGAATTTCATCACTCAGCTGCTGGTACTTAATCTCTTCAAGTTCTCCATGCTTTCTGACCATCGGTTTGCATCCGGAACTCAAATGGAGGTCACTTATATCATTTTCCAGCATATATTTGAAAAAAGCATCTATTTTAGCCATACAAAACCCCTGAAAACATTCTATTTTTTAAATTTTGTGTTAACAGCTGAAATCTTTAAATTCCCGTCTGCTTTTTCAAAACAATATCCGTAACCGCTGCATTTACTGCAACCTTCCCCATCACAGGAGCCGCATTTTGAAGGGATATAGCCTGTATAAAGAATTTCTTCGGCGTCATCGGCTGAGTTAACCGGTACATTATCTACAATATTCACTGAATTCTCATAATAACAAAAGGAGTTGAACGAATAATACGGGTACCCTTTTACTGGCAAATCGCTTCTGAAAATCATTTCTGAGCCATGGAAATCTAAATCTGTAAAAGCCGCACCCTCTGCTTTCCCAAGGCCAAAACTTCCCAAAACAACCGGGACTTCAATCTTTGCTGATTCGGAGATTAGGGGATAAATCTGGAAGAAAAAACCATTTTCCAGGTGGTATTGATTGTAAAAATAATGAATATCCATCTCCTCAAGTGCCTGCATTATCTGATACTGACTGTATTTTTCCTCCAGGACAGTGTAATTTTGTAACAAATTAAATCCGAATATGTTTATTTCCAAAACACCGGAATGACCGCAAAAATCCAGCCTGTAGAAAGAAGTATTCGAAATATCCTTTATGAGTTTATCCAAGATATTTACAAGCTTATTTTTATTGCCCTCTGAAAGGACTGATTTTAATATCCTTTCAATTTTTTCACCGTGTGAAACGGTTAAGTTGACACTTTTTTTTGTAATTTCCCTCATCTTCTCAAAAGCTTTCAAGTTAAAAGGGTCGTCGGTAACAATAGTTATAGATTCGTCGCTCTCGTATATAGGCAAAATACGGTTATTAACCAGTAATTCACTGCTGTATTTACGGATAAGAGTAGTATCGATATTAATGTCATCCAGTATAATAAAGGGCTCATCCACCTGCCTGCTGAGTATATAATCTATTTCATCCTGTTTGACTTTCCCCAGTTGAACGAGTGCCTGCCCCAGTTTCACACCTTTCTCTTTCTGAAATTCCAAAGCTTCATCCAGATCTGCTTCAGTAATCATCTTATAATCCAATAAAAGACTGCCGATGTTTTTTCTTTTATTCATCATCCCCCTCCGGATCTGTATTTTCAAAAAAATAGTCGATATTAAGCTCATAGTAAGACATGAGCTGATTATTCAGCTCTTCAAGTTCAACAGATGCTTCAGAGCGTATTAAATCTATATTTTTCTTTAACTGATAGAGGGTTGTATTGTAATAATTCACGATAACTTTTTTAATAGACTCACTCTCTCCGATAAAATCTGAAATAAAATATTCCACAGCAGCAGCAAGTCCTTCAGCTTTATTCACTTCCAGCCTTTTAGAACTCAGGGCAACAATAAAATCGGAAGCTTTCTCAATCTCAAATTGAAAATATCCTCTCAGAGTCATTCCTTCCACTGTTTTCCTAAGCGCAGCAGAATATATTTTCTGCCTGAAATGAATTAAGTGAAGTTTCTTAAAAAACAGTTCTTTCCTGTAGTAATATAAATTTTCCTCAATCTCACGCATTTCATAAAATGCGCTTTCCACAAAAATATTTTCAGGAAAATTGGAAAGTGCGTTAAAAATGATTCTTTTGGCTTCCCTGAAATCGCCCTTAAGTATGTATGCCATACCTAAATCAATAAACCCCTGAGGATCAATGCCTCTAAAACTCTGGAGTTTGTGATATATGTTTCCTGCTTCTTCGTATCGGTCAAGCAGAATCAGGCACCAGGCTCTCTGAATCAGATAACTGAATTTGCCGGGGGATATGCTGAGATTTTTTTCGATATATGATAAAGCTTTGTGCACATCCTGTTCTGACATATATAAATTGCTCAGATAAAAATTAGCATCTTCATTTTGAGAATTAAGCCGTAATGCCGAATTTAAGAATCTTTTTGAAGTATCGAATTTGCCCTTTTGAAAATTAATTCTCCCTAAATAACTGTACAAAAGTGACTTGGAAGGCATATCATATGCTGCATTCTTCAGAGCACGCTTAATTGAAACTTCTGCCTTGTCAAATTCTTCATTATTAATAGCTTTCTCTATTTTCTCCATAAAACGCTTAACAAATTTTTTTTCATTAAAAATTTTTCTGGTATTCATTAATTTCCACCTCTGCTTATAAATAACACAAAAATAAGTTGCTTAAAAGATAAAAGCTCCTTCAAAAATAAAACTGTGATGCGTAAATTCCGTAATGCGTTAAGCGTTATGGTTTATAGGTTCAAGGTTCAACGTTCAACGTTCAACGTTCAATGTTGAATGCCCAAGCAACCAATACACCACTCAAGTTAGAAAAAAATTCATTGACAAGTTATTTGATTTTACTATATTAAAGATTAATATAAAGAATTAGCAAGACCCTCCTCCCCCTCCTTAAAATATATGGAGATTGCCGGCCAAGGGAGCCGGCTTTTTTAATGTTTAAAACTGTTAAAACTCATCCCGCCCTGATTTATCAAAAATAAACTTCCCCACAAAGTATAAGCATTTTAATAATGTGGCGGGAACTATTCTTTAAAAAATATTTTCAAATTACAAATAATATGTTAAAAAATAATCTATGAGTGAAAAGCTATATCTGCCGCATTCAACCAGATGCTTTATATGCGGCTCAGAAAACCCTGTGGGTTTGAAACATATTTTTTACGTTGCCGGAAACTCCGTATCTTCGGATATTCTTATTCCGGAAGGTTTCAACGGCTTTAAAGATATTGTCCACGGAGGCATAGTTTCCGCTCTTCTGGATGAAACCATGGGATGGAACGCATTTGTTTTCGGTAAAGGACAAAACCTTTATTTCACAAGGGATCTTAATGTTAAATTCAGAAAGTCTCTTAATACCGACACCCCCTATCTTTTAAAAACAGAATTTCTTTCGGAAAAAAGGATGTTTGCCATCACCAAAGGTTACATAATTGATAAAGATAATAATATTTATGCAGAAGCTGAGGGCAAATTTATAGAAATTCCGGATGAAAAGATGGAGGAAACAAAACAGTACCTGCTTTTCGACAACAACAAAAACTACCACCCTAAGACAACAATCTTTCGCAAATAGATTATTTACCGAAAGTCTTCTCAATCTCTGCAAATTCCCTTTCTGACAGTTCCAAAACCGGCATTAAAGCATTACTGTTTAATTCCCTGGGATTTTTAAGCCATTTTTTTAATAACTTTGCATTCCATTCTTTCCCATCGATATTTCTGGGATAATATTGAGAAAGCAAGCCGCTTAGATTGGGGGCAATGTATCCGCTGCCAACCGGCCCCCGTAACGGTGAAATCATTTTATGACAATTCCCGCATTTTTCTGAAAATGTATTGGATTTTTCCGTACCGATATGAACCATCTGAGTAAAATTCTTCTCAACATCTCTGTCAGTAAAAGACAGATATAAAAGCCCGTTGATAATGTAATTTATTTGCTCTGAAGTAAAATTAAAATCTGGCATGAATTCACTCGGCTCTTTTATTGTCTTGACGATTTCTTTTACTGCAATATTTACTATGGAGCTGTCCAAATTTACCGACAAAGTGTTACCTTTCCCGCCCACACTGTGGCACCTTCTGCAGCCGCTTAACTTAATCAAATCTATTCCTCTTTTTCTATCCGGAAAATCATTTAACAGAAATTTAGCATATTTTCCTTTAATAAGATTTTGATGAGCCAAGTCTTTTCTCCTGGTTTCAGGTATTCCTCTGTGACATGTAACGCAATCGGCGATATCTGTATAATGGCTGTTATGGCAGTCCACGCAAAAATCGTTATTTTGAGCATTGCCGTTGGCAGAAAATACTAAAAAAAGTATGAACAACAGAAAGACAGAAAAGTTTTTCAAATAGTGAGCCGCCAAAATTCACCTCTGAAAAAATATGCAATAACCGTCAGGAAAACAATACCCAAAAAAACCAACAGTGTAAATATATCCAGCAGTCTGTACTCCTTACGAAACCAAACAGCCTTCTCATCTGTGGAGGGGGCGAGGTAAGGCAAAAACAGATAGACCATAAACAATATTACCGGACCGTAAATGAAATAACTTGAATAACTTACAATTTCCTGAAACCAAAGTAAAAACCAGGCGGCTTTGGAAGGATTAGGAACATTAGAAGAATCTGCGGGAGCTTTTAAAGGTGCATCTATAAAAAGTCCAAGAACAATAACGGCAATTATCACCAGCAAAGCTGATACGATAATCATGCGAAAAAAATAAGGGTCACTTTTTATATATTCATTTTTCTTTTTCATAAGTAAGGAAGAACTCCCTTGTCCTTTCTGATTTTGTAAAAATGAATAACACACAAAATCATTAATGTCAGTGGAACAACAAAAACATGAAAAGCGTAAAACCTGCTCAATGTAAGTGGACCCCCTACTCCGTCAGGAATAAGAATTTTCTCAACAATAAATCCCCCCAACGGAAAAATTTTAAAAAGCTCCATACCTGTTTGAGTTGCCCAATAAGCCAGTTGATCCATAGGAAGCAAATACCCCGTATAACCCTCAAACAATACCAGGATCAATAAAAACATGCCCACTATCCAGTTATATTTCCGAAATTTGAAAGAGCCGGTTAATAACACTCGCAAAATATGCAGAAAAATTAAAATCAATAAAAAATGAGAGCCCATTCTATGAATATTCCGAATCAGTTTACCACCGAAAACAGTTTCTTCAATAAATAAGATTGATTTGTATGCGTTATCCGGAGAAGGTGTATAGTAAAAAAGCAGCAAGCAGCCTGTAACAATCAATAACAAGAATACGGTAAAGGCCATGCCACCCAGGCAAAAAGTATAAGTGATTTTCAAATTACGGCTCAGAACAAGACGTGGAAAAAGGTGTTTAAGAAAAGCGGTAAACATATGCAATCAACCTATGAATAAACAACAATTTTATTTTTTTCTACTTTAAAATCAATCTCTTTAAGATTTTTAGAAGCCGGCCCTTTAATTACTTCGCCGTCTAACTCGAATTCACTTCCATGACAGGGGCACTTAAATATATTACCGGCTACATTAAGGGTACACCCCAGATGAGTACATTTAATACTCAGCACCTTAATATTCCTGTCAATTTTTATTGCAGCAATCTGTCTGTTTTTTATTAAATATACGCTGTTATTGCTTAATTTATTCAAATCAATTATTACAGTACTATTTGTGTCTGATTTTTGGACCTTAAGGAATTTAAAAGTAAAAAAGAAAAATACTGAAGCCAATATCCACTTTACAAAAGACCTTCTTGTTATCACTAACCATTCCCTCTGAAAAAAAGCCATACGGGCTCAGCCGTATGGCTCAAACTCTCCTGTTATTCAAATTCCGCAAAAGGATCTTCCACTTCTTTTTTTTCTTTCTGTACCTGCAACTTACTCCAGTCAACAGGCTCATTTTTACTGATAACTTTCATCAGTTCTTCATATTTTGCCCATGCCTCGTTACAGTATGGATTCTGCTGAATTGCTCTTCTGTAATACATCTTGGCCGCTTTGAGGTCTTTATCTGAAAGTTCCTCGTTGCCAAGCTTTATCATCTGGCGGCATTTTTCCATACTATAATCCGTTGCATATGATGTATCACAAAATATTCCTGCAACCAAGCTAAAAACAAATAAAAATAATATTAAAGAATAGAATTTTTTCATTTTAATAACCTCCCTAACCAATATAGTGTGCAAATTTCTCAGTAAAAACACCAGCATGCAGTATAAGATATCTGAGATAATAACCGCCGAGCAAAACCAACAGTTCGATTATTATCAGAAAACTTCCTTTCATATGTAATTTTTTAATTTCCTGCAATCCGTATAATAAAGTGGGAAGCAGAAGCCCCAGTATCATAAAAATCAGCCAGAACTGTACTGCATATTTGCCCGAAAGAAGCACTTTAATGGAAAAAACCATCTCAGGCACACCATTTAGGGCTATGATAATCATAGCAATCACCATCATGAACTCCAACACCATAAGGTAAAAGTGCCCTGTCTCGATAGGAGCTATATTCTCTTTTTTCTTACTGAACAGAATCTCTTTAACAACCACTGTAGCCGATATTCCTGTAGATATGGCAGATATTATAAACAATACAGGAATTAACGTTTGATGCCAAAAAGGTATCGCTCTTAATACCCCCAAAAGTACACCGGTATATCCTGCAGTACCTATTGCAAGCACTATCAGGCTGAGAAGGGTGATTTTACCCCCGCCGAATTTGATAAAATTAAAATTATAGGCTGCATATAAAAGGGAAACAATTATAAAAAGTGTCAGTATGGCTGTACCCCATGTAATTGCAGAAGTGGGATTGGCAAAAAGGTAAATAAGCAGCCACGGTTTTGTAAGTCCCTGTCCTAAATCGATAAGCAGGAAAAAACAGCCGATTGCAACAGCGGGCATACCAATAAGGGAGGCACTTTTTATATAATTCACATATTTCTCTCTGTCATATAAATCGGCAAATGCCGCTGATAAAATAGCTCCGGCACCTACACCGCCCAAAAACAGATAGAGAGCAATATACCATTCAAAAGATTCCTGAAAGACCATTTCAAACCTCCTTAAGACTGCACATAATAAATATTGGGTTCGGTACCGAGGTCTTCACGAAGCTTCCATATCTTGCTTTTATTTCTCTTAGCCTCCGCCAAAAACTTCGATACTTCACTGTTCGGATCATTTATATCTCCAAAAATCCTCGTATTACTCAAACATGTGGTCGCACAAGCCGGCTGATGCCCCTGTTGTATCCATGGCAGACAAAATGTACATTTCTCAGCAACGCCCACTTCCTCGTTAAAGAACCTGGCATCATAGGGGCAGGACACTATGCAATATTTACAACCTATGCAAATATCTCTGTCCACATATACTATTCCATCTTCCCTCTTATGACTTGCCTTGGTGGGGCATACACTGACGCATGGAGCCTCATCACAGTGATTACACTGGGAGGGAAGAAAATATTTTCTGTTGGGCGCATATTTGCCAGGAGAGTATTTTTCATCAATATGTGTCCTGAAGTGATTTTCAGGCACTTGCCACTGTGCTTTGCAGGCCACCATGCAGGCTTTACAGTCCACGCATCTGTCTATAGCATATACCATAACATATTTTTTATTTTTAATCATAACCTACCCCTCAAACCTTTTCTATCTTCACAAAAGCTTGATGGAACGCAGATGCACCGCTTATGGGATCGGTGCCGTTTGAACACAGGTTTGCATCCGAAGCACCATCCATTGCATAAGCAAGCTCCATAAACTTAGTAATTCTTCCATAGCCATGGGGAATAAATATGGCATCCTCATGTATCTCATCTGTCACATAAGCTGTAAGCTCCCTGGATTTTTTATCACCTTTCACTATTCTGACTTTATTACCGGTCATTATACCGAGTCTTGCCGCTTTCTTTGCAGGTATCCAAGCTTTGATTTCAAAATCGTGCAGAGCCAAAAGCCATCTGTTATTCTGAGTCCTTGCATGCGTATGGTAGCTCTGTCTCCCGAAAAGAAGACGGAACTCATCATCCTTAGGCATCTTATGTCTGGTGTATTTTGGAATGGGATCAAAACCAAGTTTCTCACAAAAAACACTGTAAAGCTCCACTTTGCCCGAAGGAGTGTTAAATTTCAGATCTTTGCCTTCTGCCTGGGGGTATATTCCTTCAAAGGTGGGTTTTACATATACACCGTCCTTTTTAAGCACATCTATACTTATTCCAAGCTGATCAAGAATCTCTTTATTTACATCATCTATCGTTTTGAAATGATTTTTATAGCCCATCTTTTTAGCAATTTTTTCAACCAGCTCATATGCCCCTATAGTATTGTACAATGGAGCAGTAGCAGGTTCTCTGTATTTCACATACGGATATTTCCCCGTCATTACGCCGATGGGATCTTTTCTTTCCAAATATGTGGATTCTGGAAATATCACATCGGAATAAAGAGCAGTCTCCGTTAGATACACGTCACAGGTAACCATCAGATCAAGCTTATCAATTATCTGTTTACATTCCTCATAATCAGGGTAATGCTGAAAGAGATTTGTACCGTAGGCAAACATTACTTTTACAGGGTAAGGCTCTCCTTGCAAAATCCCTTTCATCAGTTTATTCTCCAAACCAAGATTTTTGGGTGCAAGGCGGTATTCCGAACCGGCTCCGTCAACTCTTTCTATCTTTTCACCGCCCTTTACTTCTGTATGCTCAATTTCACATATGTGGGGAGTGACAATATCCATCTTGCTGATTTTGTAAAAACCGCCGGGTGTATACCAATTGCCCATAAGTGCGTTAAGTATACCTATTGCTCTGACATGCTGGGTATCATCACCGTATCTTGTCAGACGTCTGCCGGGGCCTATGGCACAGCTGGGAGCTGCGTTTGATAATTCCTGGCAGATATTTTTTATTGTTTCAGCCGGAACATTCGTCTCTTTCTCAGCCCATTCAGGTGTATTCTTTTTTACAGATTGTTTGAGTTCGTCAAAGCCGCTGCAGTATTTATCTACAAAATCAATATTATAAAGTTTGGCATTAATTATATAATTAATCATCCCAAGCATTAAAGCCAAATCTGTACCGGGTTTTATTTTTGCCCATATATCAGCCTTGGCAGCTGTTTTGGAATAGCGGGGGTCCACATAAATCAGCTTAGCACCTTTGGCCATACCTTCAGTGACCCTCTGTGTTTCCCCAACCATAACCGCTTCCAGTACATTTCTGCCAAAAAACATCAAGCATTTGGAGTTTGCAGCATCAATAGGCTCATTACCTGTATAGGGCCTGCCGTATGTTAAAAACCATCCAATTTCTCTTGAACCGGTACACTGACTGTATGCAGGGATCGCTGTATTCGGTGAGCCTATTATGCTCATCAGATTAATAAACGCATGCTCTCCGGAACCGTGAGCTATTAATGAAACCGTCCCTTTACCGTATTCTTTTATAGCTTTATTAGTTTTATCTGCTACATATGATATGGCTTCTTCGTATGTTGCTTCTCTGAATTTACCTTCGCCTCTTTTGCCTGTTCTGATTAAAGGCTTTTTTAATCTGTCCGGATCATACAACTGATAAATACCGGAATTACCACGGGCGCACAGTTTGCCGTAATTCTTGGGGCATTTGGGCTGTCCCTCCAGTTTAAAAACCCTTCCTTCCCTGTTATAAGCTGTAACACCGCATCCCCAGAAACACATCTCACACCAGTTCTGGGAGATATGTAATTTTTTATCTTCTTTAGCATTATTATCAGAGGCAGCACTTCTTTTTAGGGTGAAAGGGACTGACATTGCTGCGGCCGATATTGCGGCGGTATTCAGAAATCCCCTTCTGGACATTTTTATTGATGCCATTTTCTTACACCTCTCTTTAAAATAATCAAAAATAATGAAATAATTAACAAAGCCCCCGTTTAAGGGGGCTCTTGCCTACAGGAGTTAAAAGTATGTGGATTAACAACCCTGAAGAGAAGGAGCCATCATCTCATCACTCTCTTCCTTTTCAATCTTTACCTTATCTCCCTTGCTAAGTTTGTTTGCATCCTTGCCAACTTCTATCAATACCTTACCTTCTTTTACTCCGATCACTGTCCCTTTTACATATGTAGCTGCCACTATCGCTGTACTCATCAAAAAAATTATGCAAAGCACTAAAACCAGTTTCTTTTTCATTTTTATTCCTCCTGATAGTTATATCCTTACCTGGATAAACAATTTAAATGTATCAAAGTCCTGATAATTAGGATCTGTTTCACTCTCTTTATCATAATCCATCTGTGAATACTGACCGCTGATTTTCAGGTCCTGACCGTGGATGTAATAATTAAAGCCTCCGGCTGTCCAGCCTATATCCTGATCGTATACATCGCCAAGCTTAGCAAAAGTAAATGCATCGTGACGTGCAAAAAACTGCAGTTTACCCGGCCCTACATCCATAGGAAGCATATAGGCACCTTTTAGGTAATATCCGTTCTTCTCACCATTAAGACCGGTGATGCCCGGATCAGTATTTGTTCCCTTATATGCGTCGTCAAATGACACATCCAGGTAAGCGGTGGAAAATGTAAAAGTACCTGCAGATGTCGGCTGCTCATAAAAAAGATCTACGGAATATGCTGTATAATCTTTTATATCACTTGCTGATATGATGTTGCCATTCGCATCTCTTTGCAGATCAGCATAAACAGCCTCCGGCTCGTACTGATAACCGGCACCGATTGTCAGTACAGTCTTTTTGCCAAGGTACGTACCGTTATACCCGTATCCGCTTTCCGGATCGAGAAGTGACAAGTGCAGCCTTCCTGTCATTCTTAAATTGGATGATGGAGAGGGTGTGCCTTCAGCCTTTTTGCCTTCCATCACATCAAATTTGTAACCTACTTTTTTATTTAAAAGGTTACCCCAAACAGCCACACCTTTATCCCTGCTTGTCTTAAAAGGCGTATAAACAAAGTGGGATCTGTCCAGAGTAAGCGGCTCAAAACAGCCTTCAAGATTTTCCCTTGTAAGGTTGTGTTTCATTTTACCCACTCTTAGTTTTAAAGCATCGTTAAATTTGTAACGGATTTGTGCATCCAGCACATAAAATTCCCTGCCTTCATTGGAGTAATCAACGCCCAAAGGCTCTGTTATAGGATCCTCAATGTATTCTGTCTGGAAATAAAATGACAGATTACTGTTGTACGTACCTATAAATCCCAGCCTGTTCCTTCTGAAATTCAACTCATTTGTATCTTCAGACTGATCCGGGCCTGAACCCATATCTCTGTAAGTATATCCGAACTGACCGTTATAAAATATCTTCAGCCATTTCCCGTCATCAATCTTAAACGGAGGGAAGGCATTTGCCAACCCTGCCGCAAAAAGCATTATGATAAAAATTACTATAAATCTTTTCATAAAAATCCTCCTAAACAAATCAATTAGCATCCAAAACCGGAATCTGAAGGAACATAGGCTTCATCACTGGTGGTATCCTGACTTGAGTCTGTGTTTTCTGTAACATCCGGTGTAACATAATCCAGATCAGCTTTTTCAATTTCATTTCCGTTACCGGTGTAATCAAGATTTACATCAAGCTTTACATTACCGTAAGCATCCATCCAGACACTATTAGGGCTAAAGGCATCGATTACGGAATATCTCATAGTATCATATTGAAGCATGCCGGACTGACCGTCTGCCTGAAGAACTCCGCCAAGTTCAATTTCATCGGTAGGTATATTACGAATGAATTCATCTGAGTCTAGCTCATAATTTGTATTGTTATCGTCAAATTCCACAAACTGCTGACCGTTCCAGAGATATCTTGTTGTATCAGAAACGTTACTGGCATTATCATTCAACTGAACAGTGGAACCGTTAGCAAGCTGATATCCGGTATGAGCTACCCATGCAGAAATTGAACCGTCATAAAGCGCTACATTGTCATAACCCAATACATTTTTGATATAAAAATAAACCGGGCTTGCAGAATACGCTGAAAAACAGTGGACAATTATCCTTTTTCCTTCTGCTACCACATCAGCTATATCTGAAACTTCTGTGGTTTTAAAAGCATGGCTATTTTCATGAACAGCTGGGAAAGGTATTACACTTGCTCCTTTTATCCTTCCATTGAAACCTATTTGATAAAAAGGCGGTACAGGTCCAGTAAAGCCACGTGCATCTATTATATTAACTGTACCGGATTTTACTCCTTCCAAAACATCGAAAGTAGATGCTCTTGCATCCTGGTGCATTTTTGGAAGATCCTGTACACAGAATGTGCTGTCTGCAGGATCAACGGACTCGGAAGTTGTATCAACTATTGAGCTGTCCACAGCGGCTACATCATCAATTCCACCATTTAATATCCTGATATTTTTCTGGGAAAATCCCCAGTAATAAAGCATCCACCAGCCTCTTGTCATATCCCAGCTTCTGTAAGGGGTCTGACCAGCCAGAACCAAAACCGTGTCATGCTGTAAACCTAAGTCCTGTATAATACTGTCAATCGTAGCTCCATTAGGAATCATTTTGGAAAGTCCGCTATTAAAATCTGCATCATTTGCAGCGGAAATAGGGCCTTCGTCTCTTGGTACTTGAATAGTCCAACTTTCTATATCAGAAACAGCCACAGATCTTTTAATGCGATTTTGACTGGCATTATCAAAATCAGTATTTAAATCCAGAACAACTACAGGATTTCCGTTTTCTGTCTGAAAACCGTTGTTTATCCATTCTGCTAGCTTAGCAGGCTCTACGAGCGAATTAAAATCACCTTCCGGATAGTAACCACTCCACCATGCGGGTTTATCCGCACCAGCTTCGGGAGCTTCATAATCACTTCCTCCGCCGGAACCGCATGAAACTATAACCAAAGACGCCATTGCAAAAAACAATACTGTAACAAGTGATAACAGGTGTTTCTTAGACCAAATTTTAAACATTTTTTACCTCCGCTTTTGTTTTAATCAACTTACATTTCAATTAATAAATCAAATAATCAAAGTGTTGCAAGTTTCCTAAATGCTCACCTCCTTTTCACAGCTATTTTAGCATTAGACAACAATTACATTTGTATTTTTATGTTGTCAATACTTTTTAAACAAAAATAGATTTTTTACATAATTATTTGTTGTTAAATACTAAGGATTTGGCTAAACAATATCCATATATTCATATATTACATATGACAAATATTATCAATCCCTATAGCTCATATTTGACAACATAACTGGCTTATATCAAATATTTTTATTGGCATAAGACAATATCAGCATATTGCATTTCCCTATAATACCTATTAATATGCTTTTGTTTGAAATAAAAAGATAAAAAATATCGGTATGAACAAGTGTGCTTTAAATTATCAGGCGTAACCAAATATTTTAAAGCTTAAAAATTAACCTATGATTTGAATAAGCTACAATACATTCAATAAATTATTCCATTTCTTAAGCTGAAAAGTTTTATTATCTATATATAATTCATGGATACTTCTGTATTCCTCAGGTGTCACAGCTCTTCCGCCAAAAACATGAGCATTTTTCCCGTTTTTAAACGACTTAAACGGCATGCCGTCTTTTTCCGGCATAAATATTCTGGATTCGTTATCATAAATAAGAAAAGCTTCTTTGTTTTCATGACATGTAGGACACAATCTGGTTGCCTTCCTGGTCGTATGTGGAGCAAAAACCCGGTAATCGTAAGAAAGCACCTTGTTTTCAAGCAGAGCATTCGCATTGCGAATTAAAGATAAGATGTTGATAAACATTGGTCTGATGGGTGCGTATATACCATCCTTATTCAGACCTATATGAGGTCTTCTGTTGTATCTCTTATAACTGCTTTTTCTGTAATCTTCGCTGGGAGACTTAATCCATTTAAAATAATCTTTTCTGGCGTCTCCTTCAAACTTTATCCAGAATGTTCCGTATTCCACAGGTGTCCATGCTGCATGACATGTGGAACAGGCCATTTTTTGCAAATGAGCATCAATGGAATGTTCAAGCACGTCCTTATCAGGATTATGGCAGTCTCTGCACACTTTGCTGGACGGCTTGCCGGAAGCCAGACTTTTCATAGAGTGACACTCCCCGCAATCCATACCCTTTTCATAATGAACATCAGGCAACATCTTTTGGTGGTATTTCCCTGCAACTTCAAACCCCCTTTGATACCTTTCATGGTCTTCCCTTATACCAAGCCCGGTGTAATCTGCTCCGATATAATAATCATTATGGCACTTCAGGCAAATACCCGTTTTCGGTTCAGTTATTGTATGCGGAGTACTGTTTTCCGCATGACAATCCACACAGCTGCTCACATGACATCCTTCACAATTTTTTCCAAAAAACTCAGGGTCATACTGCTCAAAAATATCCTTCACATAACGCTTTTCTTTATACCTTGTATGCATGGGGGATTTTAACATTCCCTTATATTCTTCATGACATTTAAGGCACCCTTTTGCATTGATTTCAAAGTCAGCTGCCAATGCATAATGATCACCTCCGGGCTCGTGGCATTCAATACAGTTAAGACTTTCGTGACTGACGGAAACAGCTATCTTCTTATGACATTCTTCACAGTTTTCTTTTGCATAGGCACTACTTGTTAATATTAACAAGATCCCTGTGAATATCGTCATTAAGTATCTTTTCATAATCAATCTTTTCTCCATAAATATCATCATGTGCCTTTTCATGGCATGTAATACATAAATTGGCCTTGATCATTGATTTTATAACATTCTTGCCCATTAAGTCACTCTTATCACGCACAATTTGAGAAAATTTCCTCAACCTGCCGTTTTTCATACTGTACAAAGCGGTCAGTGGATTACCGGTCTTATCACACAATATGGAACTTGTAATGTTTTCTTGTTTAGTCGATATAATAGCTTCACCAAAACCGGCAAAAGTTAGATTCATGTGGCACTCCCGACAGGAAACAGCTTTTTTGCCTGTGTTGTGACCGTAAAAAGGTGCAAACTTAAAATTTTTCCCATTTTTAAAATTAAAAATATAATCGTCTTTTGACTTTTTTCCGTTTTCCTCAATAACAGTTAACAGCGTCTGACACCCCGGTGTAACCGGAGAAATTTTCCCCTTTTGATTTAAAGCGAGGGGAAAAGGATAATAAAGCCTGATATCTTCTTTCTCGCTGAATTTTCCTTTCGTAACTTTGCCTTTTATCCAATCCATGGATTTTTCCCTTTTGTCATAGATGGTATGGCAACCGTAACACTGAACCACCATTTTGGAATGGCACGTGTAACACTCCAGTCTGTCATGTCCATAAACCTGATGTTCATCAGTATTTATAATTATGGGAATTTCCAATAATTTACCGCTTCTTTTCAGCATAAGATAGTATTTACCATCTTTTTTAAATACATTGCTGAACATATTCCCTTTATCTGTTAAAACCATTTCAGTGCCAAACGCTATTTGCCTTGCATAATACTTGCTTTCATACAAAGGAGCTGCATTTTCTGTAGTTATTCTCTTTGTTTCGGGCAATTTATTCTCATTACCGTGACAGCTCGCACAGCTGATTTCAATCTGGTTATACATATTCTCGTAAACATAACCGTCACCCATTAATTCCCTTGAAGTATGGCAGTCTATGCATTCCATACCGGCACGCTTATGGATATCAGCCGCGGTATGTCTTATATTGCGGACACCACTCATAATCTCCGGGCCGGGATAAATCCCGTTAAGTGGAACCAGAGAATTATTGCCGTCATATTTGCCGGCGTATGACAAAGCAATACGTCCGCTTCGGTTGTGGCACCTGAGACAAACATCATCACCGGGCAATGTATTCATTTCGTGTGATTTGGCATAGGGTTTTTCACCCATTAACTTTTTGTCACTTCCTAAATACTTCCCGCTTTTATCGTGGGAATAATGGCATGCTGCGCAGCCAGCAGAATGATGGGCTCTATAGCCTTTCATTCTGTCAAAACCCACATGACAGGCAGAGCAGAATTTTCTGTAAAGCTCATCAGCCATTTTTTCACCATTTGCTATAGGTTTAATATCAAATTTTTCTCCTTTTGCATTATAACTTACGATATCTGTGGTGGAATAAAGTTTTCCGTTGAAGTCATTCCAGGCCTTTTGAGTATTTTTAATCATACCTGTATTGGTAAACATGATTGTTGTTTTAACACGGTCTAACTGGTACTGATGACAATTCCCGCATGTTTTATCCCATACAGCAGGATCAGAGGGATTTCTCCCCCCATACATACCATTATGTGCCTCATCCTTTTTTTTAGCGGTATTATCTCCACTATGACATTCAATACAGGCAAACTGATGATTCTCCGAAGGCGCCTCAATACCCTCATGGCATGAAACACATGTGGAAGCTGAAACATGATAGGCAAATACAGCAAAAAAAAGAATAAACAGATATTTTAAAAAGCTCAATTCAACCCCTCTCTCACCATCTCCCTACCTCACTATTTCACTCTCACACAATAAAATAATAGCAGAAGAGAAAGTCTGTAAGCCGGGTTCTGTCGGGGATGACCATTTCTCTGGGACGACCGTTGCCGGCCGACTCTAGCAGCCTACCCGTGAGCCTCGGACGAGCAGCCCTCAAACGCTCACCTATTTGGCCTTGCACCGGATGGGGTTTACCATGCGTTACCTGTCACCAGGCAACCGGTGGTCTCTTACACCACCATTTCACCCTTACCCTGCCACTAAATGATGAAAGACGTTTTATAAATTATTTCATAACGTCTAAAATATTTAATCAATATTTCCAACATCATACTTTATTCATCATTTAGTGGCAGGGCGGTATATTTTCTGCGGCACTTTCCCCGCCTCACAGCGGGTCGGCGTTACCGACCATCCTGCTCTGCGGTGCCCGGACTTTCCTCCCCGCCACTAAATGATGAAAAACGTTTTATAAACTATTTCATAACGCCTGGAATATTTAATTAATATTTCCAACATCGTGCTCTATACATCATATAGTGGCGGGGTGGTCATCCGACCTTCTCTTCCGCTTTGTACTCACAAATATATGCCAAAAAACACTCTTTGCAAACCGGTTTTTTTCTGCAGAATTTTTTTGCATGCTCCACAATCAAACCATGATATTCTGCATACAAATACACATCTGCCGGCAGAGCATTCTCAAAAATAATCTGAAGTTTATCGTAATCACTCTCTTCTGAAATGCCAAGGCGGCTCACAATCCTTTTTGTATAAGCATCAATAACAAAAACGGGATGATAACCACAATACAGCAAAATGGAATCAGCGGTCTCTTTTCCTATTCCTTTGATATTCAGCAGCTTATCCCTTAAATCAGCAGTGTCCATTCTTTTCAGCAATTCAAAGTTTCCATTAAACTCTTCATTTATAAAACGACAAAACCTTATAAGAGTGGAGTATTTCTGATTGTAAAATCCGGCAGGTCTTATCATCTGCTTCACCAAATCTTCTTTCTCATGAAGAATTTTAGCATAATCCAGCATATTGTTGTTTTTGAGATTATTTAATGCCTTTTCAACATTCAGCCAGTTTGTATTCTGGGTCAGAACAGCCCCCGCAATAATTTCAAAAATACCCTCGGCAGGCCACCAATTTGTTTTGCCGTAATAATCTTCCAATTTTGTATACAGTTTATAAATTGTTAATTGCAACTTTATATTCCCTCATGGTATAAATTTAATATGGACCTATCACAACTGGAAACCGAAATCAATAAAATGAAAGCCGATACACTCTCAATGTACGGGAATAAAATTGAGCTGACACGTCAGTATATAAAAAAAGAAAAAAGATTAATCAGGAGAAAAGAAAAAATCCTTTCAAAAGTTGAATCAAAACTTCAAAAAAAATTAAAAAGAAAAAAAAAGAAAACTTTAAAAAAACTTCAGGGAAAACTTCAAACGGATATTCAAAATCATAAAAACCAATACAAAAAGCTTCAAAATCTGGAAAATAAATTCATCGATGAATATAAAGAGCAGAGGGAAGCTCTCGGATTATACGACCACTCTTTTGTCGATAAATACTTTAATAAAGACAGTTAATCACAGCAGCAGGAACAGCATGCGTAATGGGTAAAGACCGTAATGCGTAATAAGAAACGTTTAAAGTTCTAAGTTCAATGTTCAGGGTTCAACTTTCAGTGTTAAATGCCCAATCAACCACTACACAAATTAACCAATATACTAATACACTATTCAACAAATTTCTACTTCTCCATTTCACTATCTCACCAATAAATTGGGACAGCCGTAAGCTTCCCTTAAAAAAATCCTTTTCCCGTGCTATAATTAATTATTTATAAGGAGGTTAAATTGGGGAAAAAGGCGTTACTAACCGTCTTTATTTTAATTTTTATCGTTATTGTAAGCGCTGTTCTTTTCGACTATCACAAACAGCCTCCTGGCAACATTCTTGAAATAAGTGGTCGAATTGAAGCTGATGAGATAGATTTGGGATTCACAATGCCCGGTAAGGTAAAAGAATTTGTAAAAGATGAGGGAGACCTGCTGAAAAAAGACGAATTTGTTGCAAGCCTTAACTCCGAAGGGCTGAAAGCTAAAGTCAAGCGGTACAAAATTGAAATACAAAATGCAAGGAATATTCTTAAAACCAAGAAGGAAAAGTTGGCATCATACCAATTAAATCTCGAAAAACTTATAATACAACGAGATTTACTCACAAAAAATATTGAAACCGGTATAAGAATTGCAGAACAAAACTTAGAAAGCGCAGTAAAAAAACTTAGTGCAGAAAAAGCTGCCTATGAAAAAATAAAATTCCATCTGGATAAAATAGAAAAAGATTATGAAAGAATTTCAAATCTTTATAAAAGAGGTGCTGTTTCTAAACAAAAATATGATGAAATTTTCACACTGAAAAATATCACAAAAAGTGAGTTGGAAGCTCAAAAAGCACTGATATCAATAGCTGAAAGCGATATTGAAAAAGCCAAAGAGAATCTTAAGCTTGCAAAGTCCAGAAAGGACGAAATCAAGGTTTTGAATAAAGAGATAAGCTCAACTGAAAGCAGAATTTCTGTAGCAAAGCAAGAAATAAAAATTGCAGAAAACAATATCATTAAAGCAGTACAAGCTTTTAGAGAAGTGGAAGACAAACTCTCTGATGCCACATTAAAATCACCCGATAATCTAATCATTATGGAAAAATATGTAAATGAAGGTGAGATTGTTGCCGCGGGTCAGCCTGTTTTATCTTCATACAACCCTGAAAATAAGTATTTCAGAGGGTACCTCCCCGAACCTGACCTTTCAAAAGTAAAACTTGGAGACACAGGATATCTGAAAGTAGACGGACTTCCCGATGAAAAATTCCCGGTTAAACTGATTTATATCAGTGATAAGGCTGAATTTACTCCGAAAGAAGTTCAGACAAAACGGGAGCGTGTCAAACAGGTTTTTTTAATAAAAATGAAAATTGCGGATGATAAAAATATATTAAAGCCGGGGATGCCGGCTGACTGTTTTATCAATATCAAATGAAGATTGCAGAAATAACTGATTTATCTAAATCTTACAAAAAGAAAAATGCAATAAACCGACTTTCGTTTTCAATAGAGGAAAACTCCCTTTTCTGTATGGTGGGTGCAGATGGAGCAGGAAAATCCACAACATTAAAAATCCTTGCCGGAATACTTGACTTTGACAAAGGCAGTGTAAAGGTATTTGGTGAAGATTTCAAAAACAAACGCAAAGCTGAAAGATTCAAAGACAAAATAGCTTTTATGCCTCAGGGGCTGGGTCAGAATCTGTATCACAATCTCTCGGTGGAAGAAAATATCGACTTCTTTGCAAATCTGCACGGGCTGAGAAGAAAAGAGATAACGAAAAGAAAAAATAAGCTTTTGAAAATAACCGGCCTTGAGAAATTTACACAAAGACAGACTTTTAAACTTTCCGGTGGAATGAAACAAAAGCTTGGAATTTGCTGCTCACTAATTCATCTGCCAAGGCTTATAATACTTGACGAACCCACAACTGGGGTGGATCCTATATCACGAAGAGAGCTTTACGGGCTCCTTAACGAATTCATTGAAAATGAAGGGTTAACCGTTATCGTGTCCACAGCTTATATTGACGAAGCCGAGCGCGGTTCGAAAATAGCGGTAATGCATGAAGGTAAAATTATTTTTCTGGGAAAACATGATGATTTTTTAAAAAAAGCGCCAAACGTTTACAGTTATTCCCGGAACGATTTCCTGCAAAAATACAGCAGACTTGAAGGTGATAAATATAATTTTATTAAATTGGGAAAAAACAGCTTCTCATACAGCCCTAAAGCAGAAAACGGCATAATAGAAAATTCCACCAAAAAAAGTGCCGGGCTGGAAGACACTATACTCAGCACAATAGGAAGCAGAAAACTGAATTTTTCATTTTCATCTTCAAAATCGGATAAAGACAAAAAGCAGATATGCAGTATTGAAAATATAAGCAAACGCTTTGGTAACTTTTATGCACTGAAAAACATTACAACGTCAGTTCGAACCGGAGAGATTTTCGGTCTGCTGGGTCCCAACGGCGCAGGTAAAACAACTCTGATAAAAATAATACTCGGACTGCTGACCCCGACAGAGGGAACATTTCAAATCAATACTCCAAGTTCAAATATTAAGGAAAATATTGGTTATATGTCCCAAAAATTTTCACTGTACGGCGACTTGACCGTTTATGAAAATATCTACCTGGCGGGATCCATCCGAAAAATACCATCCGACAAACTGAACAAAAAAATAGATGACTTGCTGCAGCTGGGGAATTTACATAATTATTCAGGCGATATTGTGGATAAACTCCCCTTAGGCATCAAGCAGAGACTCGCCCTCATGACATCAATTATACATGATCCGGTTATAATATTTCTTGATGAGCCCACTTCAGGTGTAGATCCTTCAGAAAGAGACACATTCTGGCAGCTTATCAGATATCTTTCCTATGAAAAAAACACAACCGCTATAGTGACTACGCATTTTACCGAAGAATCTGAATACTGCGATGAAATCAGTCTGATGAGCGGAGGTGAAATAACAGGAATGGGTCCGCCGGAATCGCTTAAAAAGAAAACAAAAGAGATTGCCGGCGAACCGTATGAAATAGAAACAACAAATCCGTTCAAAACAGCGGCAAGTTTGAAGAAACTAAATATAAAAACGGATATTTTCGGCAGTAAAGTAAAATTTTTCGTAAAAGATAAATCCATCCTTCCTAAAATAAATTATAATTACAAAAAGGGAGAAATTACAATGGACGATGTATTTGTGAGTATAACCCAAAATGAATATTAACAAGATGGCAGCTGTTTACATCAAAGAACTTAAAGAGTTGCGAAGGGATAAAATTTCCAGGATAATGGTATTTTTCATGCCTATTACCATCCTTATAATTTTCGGTTACGGAATGGCTATGGATGTGGAAAATATTCCCTTTTCCGTGCTTGATTACGACAAAAGTGTCTTGAGCAGAGAACTTGTATCCAAGTTTTCACAAAACAAGCGTTATTATTCATTTAAGGGTTATGTCTCATCCCAGGATGAGGGCATTAAACTGATTGACAAAGGCAGGATCAGAACACTGATTGTAATCCCGGAAAATTTTTCCGATAATTTAAAACAAAACAGGAGTGCTAATATTCAAATTATGGAGGACGGGGTCTTCCCGTACAGAGCTTCCGTATCCTCAAGCTATGCCGAGGCCATAGTATCAGATTTCAATCTGGATATTTTGGAGAATAAAGGTATTAAATATTCCCCCCTTAATCTGAAAGTCAGATACTGGTTCAACGAAGAGATGAAACAGAAATATGTGACAACTTCCGGTGTACTGGCAATCGCCCTGTTTCTCGGCTCTGCCATGATTTCATCACAGCTCATTGTAAAAGAAAAGGAGTCAGGCTCCATTTATAATATATACACATCTTCCATTTCAAAGCTGGAGTTTATCTTAAGCAAACAGATGTTCGGATTTACAATTTTCGTGATAAATTATCTGATACTGTTTTTACTTATCATATTCCTTTTTCAGGTTCCGTTTAAAGGTAATTTTCTACTTTTCACACTTTCGTCGATGATTTATATACTTGTCTCAACTGCTTTGGGAATACTAATATCCACTTTTGTAAACACACAGGTTACCGCAGTCGTTGGAACAGCAATTATATGTATTATTCCGGCTTTTCTCTACTCAGGCTATATTGCACCCGTCAGCTCAATGACAAACGAGGCATACGTCGTGGCTCATCTTTTTCCCACATACTATTACCTTAATATTGTCAAAATGTTCTTTTTAAAAGGCGTAAATATGAAACTGTTTATTAATCACTCAATTATACTTATTACTTTTTATTTTGCACTCATTGCGTGTTGTGTGTTGAGATTCAGGAAGTATGAAAAATGAGACTGTTTGTACTTATTTACAAAGAGCTTTTACAGTTCGTCAGAAATAAAGGTCTTTTTATTTTTGTAATTTACCTTTTTACTGCAGACCTTTATATCTCTGCAAATGGTATAGACTTAACCCTTAAAAATGCCAAATTTTACGTGGTTGATGAAGATATGTCTGTAATTTCCCGGCAAATGATATCTGAATTCACAGAGCCCTGGTTCAGTTTTCAGGGGTACTTACAGAACAAAGATAAAGTTGAAAATCTGCTTATGCGTGACATGGCAGTGGGTGTTATTGTTATCCCCGAAGATTTCAGTAAAAGCATCAAATCGGGAAAAACACCTGAAATAGCCATGTTTATAAACGGTACGGAAAGTACTTCCGGCTATCTTTTCAGCGGTTATGCAACAAGAATCTTAAACGATTTCGTAATTGATTACACAGGCATAACCGACTCAACAAGAGACCCGCCCGTCATTAACATAAGAGAGAGATTTTTATACAACCCTAATGCCGACAGCAGAATATTTATGACAATCACCGAGCTTTTTTCTGTGATTACACTTCTGGCATTGATACTCCCAGCCTCAGCAATCACCAGGGAGAAGGAAAACGGTAATATCGAAATGATTATCATCTCTCCGTTAAAAATGCAGGAATTCCTACTTTCAAAAATTATTGCGATGAGCCTTATCACCATAGCCGGTACAACGGCGGCAACCTATCTTATAATTGAGGGTATTCTCAATGTTTCTTTTGAGGGAAGCTTTATCCTTTTTCTCCTGCTCACCAGTTTTTATGTATTCACAGCTTCAGGCATATCCATGCTGATTTCTTCTATATCAAAGAATATGCTTCAGGTGTCCCAAATTACCATAATGGTGCTTCTTCCTATGCTTTTTCTATCCGGTTCCTGGACACCATATGAAAGTATGCCAGTCTTATTTCAGAAACTCACTTATATTTCCCCGCTGAAATATTATTTAGAAGGATCTTTTGATGTGATTTTAAAAGGTTTAGGCTTTGAATATGTCTTCACAGATTTCATTGGAATAACCCTGCTGGGTATCCCCACGTTCATCGCCGGAGCATATTTTCTGGTAAAAAAGATATAAAAAGATCCGACAGATTCATAGATATTGACTATGCAGTCATTATGTGAAATATTCCGATATGCTCACAAAAATATACAAAACAATTCTTTATGCATTCTTAATTTTTATTTTAACAATAAATGCATGTTCATTTCTAACGACTTTTAACCCAAAATCGCTTATCAATCCGTTTCATCTGAAAACCCGGACAATCAGCTGCTACCTGTTAAGCAAACATATTATTTTCAAATCAGGTATTTTTCTAAACAAAGCATCAAAAAAAGAAATCATATCTTTAATTAACACTTACTCAAATAAATATAATGTAGATCCGGAGCTTATAAAAATAATGGTGGAAGTGGAGTCGGAATTCAATCAGTTTGCAATTTCACGCACGGGGGCAATGGGTTTGATGCAGATAATGCCGGCTACATTTAACGATATGAAATATACCGATCCTTTTGATGCAGAGCAAAATATTGCTGCAGGCGTTAAATACTTTTCAATACAAAAAAGAACTTTCAAAAAGCTGGAGCTGGCGCTTTCTGCCTATAATGCTGGTCCTTCGCATGTCCATAAAAATCATTCTGTTCCTGATTTTATAGAAACAAAGAGTTATGTCTCAGAAATCATGTCTAAATACAGTAAATTAAAGCCTATTGATTCTGATTGATTTCCTTCTGAATGTTAAAAAGATCCCCGACAGTATCAAAGCTCTTATTTGCCTGGTAGATAATCTTATTGAAAACCTCAGCTGTCGCCAGAGCATCACCGAGGGCCGTATGTCTTCCTGTGCAGACCACATTATAAACATCAAACAGATAATCAAGGCTTACGTGTGTATCTTTTCTTACAATGGCATTTGAATAGAGAAGCATAGTGTCAATTGTATAATTTTCCAGTTTGCACCCGAAAAATTCTCCAAGCTCCTTATTTATCATTTTTACGTCAAAACCGATATGATGACCGACAATAGGATCATCAGAGACAAACTTCAGGAATTCCGGCATCACCTCAATTGCTATAGGCTTATCTTTTACCATATCATCGGTAATCCCGTGCCAATCTATTGAAGAAGGAGGAATCTTCATCTGTGGATTAATAAAAGCGTTATAAAAATCAACTATTTTAAAATTCTTAACTTTGACTGCAGCTATGTTAATCACTCTTGCATTGCTATTTCCAGACCTGTGGTCTCAGTATCCACCACGGAAAATTCGGCATCCTGAATCAGCTCTTCAAGGCTGCGGTTCTTTCTAACCATTTCACACAGCCTGAGAACGTAAGAATTAACAGGATCAGTATTCTTATTATATATATTCTTTTTAAACAAAAATTTTTCTATCATAATATTGCAATTCAGCCATTTAAGTATTTATGGGTAATTATAGGATAAGCAGAATATTTTTCAAGGAAAAACATTGTTTTATTGAAAGAAAAAATTGTTATTTGCCTAAATCCATATTCTCAGAAGTTATCTTTTCGCATGCTCCCCATATTGATTCCAGATGATAAAACTCCCGGGATGCGGCAGTCATTATGTGAACAATTATCTCACCATAGTCCACACATATCCATTGGGAATTTTCTTTGCCTTCAACAGCTATATATGAAACTCTTTTCTTCTTCATCTCTTCAATCAATGTTTCTGCAAGAGCCCGGCCGTGAACTTCAGAATTTGCGGTACAAATTAAAATATAGTCTGCCAGAGAAGAAACTTCATTGATTTTAAAAGCTACAATATCCTCTCCTTTTTTCTCATCAAGCAAACCGACAATCTTTTTCAACAACTCTCGTTCTTCCATTATACCTCCAAATATAAATCATTTTTTTCAATATATTCCGAAACCTCTTTGGGCAGAAAAAATTCAAAATTTTTCTCTTTTAGATTTTTTCTTATCTCAGTGCTGGATATATCTATTTCACGCATCGTATGCAGTACAATCCTTCCTGCTTTGCATCCTTCAAATGTATCTTTATGTCTAATTATTTTTAACAATTCTTCAGGAATTTCCATAAACATCTTACTAAAAGGCATCTCTTTTCTGTTTACCACAATAAAATTTGCCAGGTCAAACAACTCTCTCCAGTTATTCCAGGTATTTATTGTGGCAAATATGTCACTTCCTGCAATAAAAAAAAGCTGATCATCAGGGAATTTTTTTCTGAAATACATCAAAGTCCTATAGGTATAGGAGACACCTTTCTGGTTAATTTCATAATCTGAAACCTGAAAGTGTGAATCAAGGCTGCTCACGGCACTTTTCACCATATTAAACCTGTCTTTTGCACCAGTGGAACCTAAATTTTTATGCGGCGGAATCTTTGAAGGAATGAAAATAAATTCATCCATTCCGAATGATGAATATACATCCCTGGCTAATTTTATATGCCCTATATGAATTGGGTTGAAAGTCCCCCCGAAAAGACCGATCTTTCTCAAATATTACTCCTTAATATGTCCGTGCCCGTAAATCATATATTTGGATGTGGTGAGGTCGTATGCTCCCATAGGGCCTCTGCAGTGCAACTTCTGGGTGCTGATTCCTATCTCAGCTCCCAACCCGAATTCCGCACCATCGGTAAACCGTGTTGAGGCATTTACATATACAGCAGAAGCGTCTACTGAATTCATAAAATCCATTGCCCTTGAATAGTCAGAGGTAACCACAGCTTCCGAATGCATGGATCCATATTGATTAATATGATCAATCGCCTCCTGCATATTCTCAACACTTTTAACAGAAAGAATCAAATCAAGATATTCTGTGCGCCAGTCTTCTTCCGATGCATGCTTTGTATTGTATATTTCAGCAATATCAGCAGAAGCTCTCACTTCCACGCCGGCTTTTTCATACTCAGGCATTAATTTGTCCAGAACTTCCCTGTATATCTTCTTATTCAGAAGAAGAGTCTCCATCGCATTGCAGACTCCAGGTCTCTGAACTTTAGCATTATAAGCTATATCAACCGCCATATCGATATCTGCCGACTCATCAACGTAAACATGACATAAACCCTTATCATGTTTAACAACAGGAATAAGGGAATGCTCTGTCACGTAGCTTATCAATCCTTCTCCACCTCTGGGTATGATTATATCAATATATTCTTTGGCTTTAAGCATTGAATGAAGGATATTCCGATCCGGATCATAAACAGTCTTTACGCACTCTGCCGGCAAACCAGCCTCTGAAAGTGCTTCGCTGATAAGTTTACCAAGCAAAGTATTGCTGTAACGGGCCTCTTTGCCTCCTCTTAAAAAAGCACAGTTCCCTGATTTAATACAAAGAGCAGCAGCATCAACTGTAACATTGGGTCTGGATTCATATATTATCCCAACTACCCCAAGAGGAACTCTAACCTTATGAATTAACAGTCCGTTTGGTCTTTTATACCCCTTTTCAACGGTCATAACAGGGTCATCCTGAGCAATTATTTCATTGACTCCTTCCACCATAGCATTCAGACGCTTTTCGTTTATAACAAGCCTGTCCGTCAAAGCGGGAGAGAGTTTCATCTCCACTGCATTATCGACATCTTTTTTGTTTTCAGTGAAAATCAGTTCTTTGTTTTGCAGCAGTTTATCTGCAAGAATTTCAAGAGCCTTATTTTTTTCAGCTGTATTTTTAGTCATCAAAATCTTGGATGCATTTTTCAACTTCATAAAATCTTCCACAGGCACCTCCTAAGTAATTTCAAGTACCATATCGTCTCTATGAATCACTTCATCGCTGAATTTGTAGCCGAGAATATCATAAATCTCAGAGGTTTTCTTCCCCATAATCTTTTTTAAATCAAAATGGGAGTAACGCACCTTACCTCTTCCAATTTCCACTTTGTTTTTGTCTACAATTCTAACAACATCACCAATACCAAACTTACCGGAAACATCCACAATACCCGAGGGAAGCAGAGATTTTTTATTTATTCTGACAGCTCTAACAGCACCGTCATCAACCACCATATCACCTTTGGGTATAGTAGCATAGGCAAGCCATAATTTCTTCTTATTTTTCGGATCCTCAATATGTGAAAAAAAAGTTCCTGTTTCCTCTCCTCTTAAAAATTTCAAAACATTTTCTGTGGAGTTGCCATTGATTATTCCCACATAACATCCGGAATCCAAAGCCTTTTTAGCTGCTTTAATCTTGGACTTCATTCCGCCCGTACCTATACCCGAAACCGAGTCACCGGCGTAATTAAGCATCTCATTATTGACATATTTTACTTCGCTCACAAGTTTTGCATCATCATATTTTGTGGGGTCTTTATCAAAAAGTCCCTCCACATCAGATAAAATCAGAAGCATATCAGCCGAAATGAGACCGGCAACAAGGGCTGATAAGTTATCATTGTCACCGAAACTTTCTATGTATTTTAACTCGTCAACCACCACAGAGTCATTCTCATTTATTATCGGTATGCTTCCGTGCTCAAGCAATTTTCTTATTGTGTATCTTGCATTGAGGTAGCGCCTTCTGTTTGACAAGTCATCTTTGGTTAAAAGAATCTGGGCGACATTGATATTATTTTTACTGAATTCCTTTTCGTAAAGACGGATAAGCCTGGTTTGGCCAACCGCTGCACATGCCTGTTTGTCAATTATATCTTCAGGTTTGGATTTATATCCGAGACAGCGAAAACCCGCAGCTACTGAGCCGGAAGAGACTATAACAACATTCTCGGAAAATTCTTTCACACGAGAAATTGTCCCGGATAATTCGGAAATAAAGGTCTGGTTTATGCCATTTATCTGGTCGGTTATAATATTGCTGCCGATCTTGATAACAATTGTTTTTATTATAGGAATTTTTCGCATATTTTAATAATGGCTGGGGTGGGAGGATTCGAACCTCCGAATGGCGGAACCAAAATCCGCTGCCTTGCCGCTTGGCTACACCCCATTAAAAGTGAATAACTTATAAAAAAAATCGGCTTATTTGTCAACCTTTTTAAAAAAAAATTGATATCTATTTATTTAATACTTTAAAACCTTTTTTATCCGGAAATATCAAACCAGAATACTGTACCCTTTCCCGGCTCTGAGTCAACCCATATATTACCCCCATGTTTCTCCACGATAGACTTGACAATGGCTAGGCCGAGACCGGAACCTTTTACAGGATTATTATATGCCTTATCAACTTGATAAAACGGTGAAAATATTTTTTTAACATGTTCGCGGCTGATTCCCTGTCCGTAATCCCTTACGTAGAACCGGCACACTTCACCTTTTTTGTAACACCCTGCATCAATCTGAGAATCTTCATCGGAATACTTAATTGCATTTGAAATCAGATTTATCAGAACATCCTCAATAAGCTTAACATCAACGTTCACAGTAAAATCACCGGAAAAATCAGAATTAAACGTAAGATTCTTTTCACGCAGCAGCGGAGAAATTATCGAACGTATTTTATTTTCAAAAGTTTTTGGCGTCACCTCTTTCATATTAATTATCATTTTACCGCTCTCGAGTTTGGCAAAATCAATTACTTTATTTATATGATCCAAAAGTTTGTTACCGGCTTCAATAATATTGGCAACATACTTTTTTGTTGTTTCATCTATATTCTGTTTCATCTGTATCAGCTGAGCAAAACCGAGTATTGAATTTAGAGGTGTCCTTATTTCGTGACTGACATTTGCAATGAAAAGCGTTTTCATATGGTCTGATTCTGATACCTGATCTGCCAGCTCACCCAGTCTTTTTTCCTGTTTGTGCATGGTGTAGAGTTCCTGGAATAAATCTCCACTGATTTTAACAATGGTCTGAAGCAGAGGTTTTGCAGATTTATCATAGAGCTTTATACACAGTGTATAGCTTTGTGAATCCAGAAAAAGACGAAAAATTATTTCATTTTTTTTTGTTTCATGCTGCTCATTCACAAAGACGACTTCTTTAACCAGATAATTGAAATTCAAAAGATAATTTCTGAAATCTTCAATAAGTCCGGTCAGCTCACTTTTATAATTGAGCCTTATTATGTCTCCGATAAGGTTTATAAAATCAACTGTAATAGTTTCGGGTTGATTAAAAATAAATTTTTGTGTCAACTGTTCTAACTCATCAGTGAAGTCAGAGCTGAGCTGGCGTAATTTTTTTATAAATCTTTCGGCTGATATTTCTCCGTTTTCAAAGTCTTCAAAATACTTCGCCCCTTTTTCATGAATATTCTTATGCGCATCTATAATGCTTTCTATATCCACAATATCCTGGAACCTGTACAAAGACTGATATTTTGTCAAAGTCACATGGAACTGGCAAAGCTTATAATTCTTCAATGAATTATAAACATATTCTTTCCTGCCTTGTTTAAAGCTTTTGATGTAATCATCAAGTAGTGTTTTATGTATAATTTTAAGATCGGTAATGGATTCCAGGAAGTTTTTTATGTGCTTAATATCAAATATGCACACATCGCTTTTTTCATAATAACTCCAAACCATCACACCAAGACTGAAGCTCAGAAATTTTTCAATTGTAATAAGAATGTCAAACTTATTGGATATGTCTTCATGATACAAAATCTTTGTATAAATATTTTTAAGGAGAGAATGCGCTGAAATAACATAAGTATTATCAAGGTTAATGCGGTAATGAATCAAACCCACATTGTAAATATAAGGAATCAAATCATCAAAATCCATTGAGAAAAGATTCTCCTGAAATTCTTCCTGAGTTTTAGACAGCCTGGTTATCCTCTCCTTACTTCCCAAAAATGCATTTGTATAGCTGTTTGCATTCAAAAACTCATAGAATTCTTTTGATATAAGTTTTTTGTTTTTTTTAACCAGACGATAGATATAATTTCTTCTCTCAAAATCTTTGGGAGTAATATCGAAAACAGAAACAAGTCCTTCAAACATTTAAACCTCGATATTGGATAAAATAACTGAATAGTTTTGCATTTTGTATTTGTCGTTCTTACCGCTTATAATCTCGCCGTGAGATAAAAAACCGAAATTGGTATCAGGAAAATGTTCAAATATTTTCTTAAGCTCAAAAAGGGAGAAAGTTTCTCTATTTCCTATATACCTTCCGTAACAATAAGTTATCACAGGCACGTCAATTCGTTCTTTAATCCGGAAATCCTTTAACAATTCATCCAGCTTGTCCATTGCCCTGTTTTTATCATATTGCAAAATATAACTTTTGCTGCCGGTTGTATATCCCCCTATAAACCGAAATCCTTTTTCAGAGGCATCAACTGGGACACGTACAGTAAGCTTTTTATCTTCATCAAAAAAACCGAAAGGATATTTTATTCCAATCTGATAAATATCACTGACAGAATTTTTTTCGCAAGTTTGGTAAAACTGCAAATAATACTCCCCGGCGTTTTCTCCATTTATTTTTTTTATAATATCCCCTTCTCTTTCTACAGTTAACGGCTCCCCCTTCGTCTTAAGCCCTAAAAAGCTTTCGGAATAAATACGCCGGCTGGTACTGATCACCAGACAGGATTTGTCATGGAAACCTTTTTTGTCAAAAAGAGCAGGGCCCCTTCTCAAATACTTGTCGCCACAACCAACACCCAAAACATAATTGTTTTCCAGCTTTTTTCCATACTTGTCGCAGAATTCGTCCAGATCCAGTGTGCAGACATCGTAAAAAATCAGGTGTGATTTAGTGCCTTCCGGATCAGAATCAAGAAGACTAGCCGAGTCACACAGTTTTAACTCTGTTGCCTTTTTTGAAATAAACATCGTCATGATACCGCTCTCAAAAACTTTCGATCTGTAAATAAATCCGGGGACAACAACCCCGAAAGAATTTAACTGCTTTTCTCCCAAATACTCCTGCACATCAACGGCATACTCTTCCGTAGTAAAAACCACCATTTTTTTATCAGATGTTTCAGGCGAAGCCTCTCTGAATTCACTGAATGAACCGTAAAAAAATACCTGAAAATACTTACTGTTTACCTCATTAAGTTTTTTCAAAAAATCCTGCAAATGAAGAGGTTTTCTGATAAGCACATCAAAATTAATCGACATATATGTGTCTTCCAGCTCATCTACATAACCCGTGATGCCGATAACAGGTGTTAATACATTTTTCTGCTTAGACTTTTCGAGGATTTCATAGCCGCTGCCATCTTCAAGCTTAATATCAGTTATAACAAAAAGAAAATTCTCTCTTTCCAAAGCCTCAACTGCTTCCTTTTTTGTTGCAACACTCAAAATATCTGACTGAATGGTTTTTTCCAGAAAGGTCGTTAAAATATCCAGAGTGTAAACGTCGTCATCCACCAAGAGAATTCTCATCAACAGCTCTCCGTTATTTATTTATTGAAAAAATCAAAACAATCAACGCTCGATTTCGCTCATAATTTTCAATATGGGAGGGATATCTTCTTCCATATTTTCCGATTCCTCTTTTATGGCAACAAAATCCTTAATATTCTCAACGAAACTACTTAAAATATCAGGATCAAATGCCCCTTTCATTTCATTCTGCATTATACTCACAGCCTTTTCAACACTGTAGGCTTCTTTATAAACCCTTTTTGTTGTCAGGGCATCAAATACGTCCGCAATCTTGCAAATTCTACCATATATATGTATATCTGAGCCCTTTCTGCCATAGGGATAGCCGGAACCGTCCCAATTTTCATGGTGGTCTCTTATTATGTAATACGCTGCATTGAGAAGTGGGAATGACTCATGACCGCTTAAAATCTCCATACCGATTTCAACATGATTTTTAATTATCTCAAACTCTTTGTCAGTAAGCCTGGCCGGTTTTAGCAAGATTCGGTCTGGTATCCCCACCTTTCCGACGTCGTGCAAAGGTGATGCATTGTATATAAGACTCACATCATCTTTACTCATACCTAACTTTTCAGCAAGCAATTTGGAATAACCGCGCATCTTATATATATGCACTCCGGTTTCAAGATCCCTGAATTCCGCAGCTTTACCAAGTTTAATAATCACTTCCAGCTCAGCAGCCCGGCTTTTATCAAGAGCCTGTTTCAGTTCCAGCGTACGTTCACGCACCTTCTCTTCAAGCTGTTTATTAAAATTCTCAAGCATATTGCTGTAATTTTTAAGTTTTAAGCTGTTTTTTACACGCAGTCGTAAATCAGCAACTTCAATGGGTTTTGCAATAAAATCGTTCGCCCCCAGCTCCAGAGCATGGTATTTCTCTTCAGGATATGCAGTGATTACGATAACAGGAAGGGATTCATACACATCTTTTTCTCTTATATTTTCAAGTACTTCCAGACCGCTCATTTTAGGCATACCGATATCCAGAAGAAGCAAATCAGGGTTTAACTCTTCAAGCATATTAATCACGGCAAGTCCGTCTCCAGCTTCCAGTATTTCATAATCATGCTCTTCCCCCATCAAAGCATCTTTGACTATCTCTCTGTTAAAATTTTCATCATCAGCAACCAATATTCTATAATTCATAAACAGCTCCAAATATCTGCAAGTATGCAAATTATACATTATTTATATTTATTGTAAAGAAAATAAGAGTATTTTTATCTCTTTTGCTTCTCAGTGCACGCTTAAATTTTTTTCAGCCTAAAATTTATACAAAATACTTGTCAAAATAACTGAAATATCATATTACTTTTTAATGTTTAATTTTGTGATTTTTGATCTGGACGGCACACTTGTGGACACAATAGATGATATCCACGAAAGCCTGAACTGTACATTAAAACACTTCGGATTTCCGCTTTTGAAACTGGATAAGACAAAATCCTATGTGGGCGATGGAATGCGGAAACTTGTGGAAAGAGCTGTGGGTGCAGCAAACTTTAGCAGCGAAATTGAAACTCATTTCAGAACAACTTATTCAGAAAATATCGTAAATAAAACTAAACTCTTTGACGGTATACCGGAGCTTTTAAAAGAATTACGAAATAAAGAGATAAACTCCGTTGTAATTTCAAACAAATCCTCAGCTCTGACGGAAAAAATCATAAAATACTTTCACATGGACAAGATAATAAACGAGTGGTATGGCGGAGACAGTTTTAAAACAAAGAAACCATCACCGGAACCCGTGCTGAAAGCTCTGGAAAAATACAAAATTGAAAAAGAACACGCAATTATGATAGGCGACAATCACACCGATATATTGTCAGGAGCAGCAGCCGACATAAAAACCTGCTTCTGTTCTTACGGCTACGGATCAAAAGCCTCAAGCAAGCCGGATTACTATGCAGACAAACCGAAAGAACTGATCAAAATAATCTTAAGCTAATAGTTAATTATTTGCAATCACCGATCCTTTTGCCGTTCATATGCTGAATCATTTTAACATCACCCATATTACCGCCGGAAACGTTAATATCCACCCTGCCCTCCAGTGTGTTGCCATGATATGTAACGGTTCCCTTGCCTGTTGAAACATCACCATTTTTTGACTTACACTCAATTTCCCAGTAAACAGTGTCACCGTTGACTTCATTATTCAAAATTTTACACTCATCGCTCATATTATTCTGAGTCTGAGTATTTGGTACAATATCCTCTTTTTTAATGCACTGCGTATATGTTTGTGGTGGCATCTGCATCGGCATCCCTTTAATTTCGGTCTTAGTTGTAATCTCCCATTTACCTTCATTCATATTAGGCTCGGCAAAAGAAAAAGTGACAAGAAAAAAGAACAAAAAAGCTGTAGAAAAAATTTTTATAAACATCCTATCCTCCTTTAAATTTAGAAAGGTATATTTTAACCTTTATTTACACAAAAAGATAAAATTAAATCCTTTATTTAGATTACCACACAACATGCAAACACATCAAATAAAATTAATAAAATTTTTGTACATGAAAACATTGACATTTACACTTATATAAAATATTGTTCTACTAATGCAGAATATTCATTCATGGAGGCAGGTATGCTAAACAATAAACTAACAAAAGCATTGGGAATTAAATATCCGATAATCCAGGGCGGCATGATGTGGATATCAAATGCAGAATTAGCAGCGAACGTTTCAGAAGCCGGCGGGCTTGGCATAATCACGGCACTCTCTTTTGACTCCCCCGAAAGACTTGCTGATGAAATAGACAAAGCCCGTCTAATAACCAATAAACCCCTGGGGGTTAATCTGACATTCTTGCCCACATTGAACCCCGTTGATTATGACAGCTATATTGACGTAATAATTGAAAAGAATATTAAAATTATAGAAACTGCCGGACGCAACCCTGAAAAATATATCAACCATTTAAAAAACAGCGGTGCTTCAATCATTCATAAATGCACATCTGTTAAGCATGCAGTAAAAGCCGAAAAAATAGGATGCGATTTCGTGAGTATAGACGGTTTTGAATGTGCAGGTCACCCCGGAGAAGATGATGTGACATCGCTTATCCTGATTCCCAAAACAGCGGACAGTATAAACATCCCGGTAATCGCCTCAGGTGGTTTTGCAGACGGACGTGGTTTGGCAGCCGCCCTCTCCCTTGGGGCATCAGGAGTAAATATGGGAACAAGGTTCATGCTTACACGCGAATCCCCTGTACATGAAAATCTGAAAAAACACCTGCTGTCATTAAACGAAACCGACACCATTCTTGTGGAACGTTCACTAAAAAATACATTAAGAGCAATAAATAACAGCCAAGCCCAGAAAATAACTAAAAAGGAAGAAAGAAACGCCACACTGCAGGAAATGGCACCCCTTTTGAGCGGTAAAAACGGTAAAAAAGCAATCGAAACCGGAGATTTTGAAAATGCTCTGATAGCCTGCGGACAATGTATAGGTCTTATTAACAACATCCCGTCTGTAAATGATATGGTGCAAAGCATGGTAGAAGAATCAACGGAAATGATTAAAAAGTTAAATGTTGTAAATGACTAAAAAGTGCATAAAGCTTCCCAGAGCCACAAAGATATGAAATATCTCATGGAAACCTAAAATATTGGGCACTAAAACAGGTTTTTTTAAAGCATATATTACAGCTCCAAGAGAATAGAATATGCCGCCGGCAAGTAGAAGAAGCAGTGCCTGTAATGACATATTGTTAATCATCGGCCACAGGGCAACCAGAGCTATCCAGCCCATACCCAGATAAATGCCTGTCGACAGCCACCTGGGAGCATTCATCCAGAAAATTTTCAGAAAAATCCCCACAACAGCAAGCCCCCATACCGTTCCGAAAAGGCTCCATCCCCAGCCGCCGCGAAGGGGTATCAAACATATAGGGGTATATGTGGCTGCTATAAGCACAAAAATCATCATATGATCCAAACGTCTTAACAGTCTGATCTTTTCAAAACTTAAAGGAAGCCAGTGATAAAGCGTACTCATAAGGTAAAGCGCAAACAATCCTGCACCGAATACGGAATATGAAACAATTCTGTACGGATCGGATAACTCCAATGCTTTGGCAAGCAAAATCACAATACCTGCCAAGGAAAGCACAGCCGGAATAAAATGGGTCAGCCCGTTCATGGGTTCACGTAATTTTCTTATCATAAACTACACAATACGCCAAATGAATCAAAATTCAAGAAACTAATCACTGGTATCACCCCAAAAATTATATAAAAGTATTGCTTTACATATACTTAGCTAACATGACACTGATTTCAATGTAATTTGCACAAATGAAGCAGCCGATGTCGAATGTGTTCCACTAGCATCGTCAAAGACCGATAAATTTGTGTATACAACATATTTACCAGCCTTTCGGCTGGTGCTAGAGAAACATACTGCCGGTTAGCGGTCACACCCTGTGTTTGAAGGTAAAGTGGATAAATATTTGCAAATAAAAACAATTATGAGAGAAGAGCTTTGCATAAGTCAGGAAGCGCGGCTTTAGCCGGGCAAATCTTTTTTTGTAATTCAGTGTTTACAGGCTTGCGGGACTGAAGTCCCACTTCCAAAACACAAAAAAGCACATTGTGCAAAGCTCTCGAGAGGAGGTGGTAGACGGTTAGCGGCAGTAGTTTCGAGTTTCGGCTGTGAAATGCGTGCAAATTATATTGAAAAATATTCTTGCTGATAGTATCGGTTGAAGACCGATTAGCAGCTATGTAAATAGCTAAATTGAATGTTTGACAACATATTTACCAGTCTAAAAGTCTGGTGTTAGACGAAGTCAATCAATTTGTGTACACAATAAAAAATGGGGTTACGTCAGACTAATCAACAAATCTGTTACTTAAATATTCTTTAAGAAAATAGATATCTGAATATTTTGTTACTTTTATATTTTCCGGATTAGATGGAATAACTTCCACTGAATGACCTAGTAATTCCACAGCTGAGGAATCATCCGTTACTGACAAACCATTTTGAAAAACATATCGGAGCCCTTCCAGTATCAATTTTTTTGAAAAACACTGAGGCGTATGAGTCAGCAAAAGTTTTTCACGTTCCAGTGTGTGTGATATTTTACTGTCCTCTAAAAGCTTAACAGTATCAGAAGGCCTCACGCCGCATACAACTGCATCCTTTTCAAAAACCTTTTGAATTATATTAAGCACCACTTCCTTGGCAATGCAGGGTCTAACCGAATCATGTATGAGCACATAATCAGTACTGCAGTATTCCAGTGCATTATAAACGGTGTTGCTCCTCTCCTCTCCTTTTTCAGAAAAGAGATAATTATTAATATTTAATGATCCACAGATACTTGAAAGCTCTGGAAAATCTTCGGGTGCAGCACCTATAACAACTTGGTCAAATTTATACGCTTCCATCAAAGCTGCAAGAGTATAGTATATTATCGGCCTGCCGTTTAATCTAAAAAACTGTTTTTTTCCTTCAACAGTAAATCGCTTACCGATACCGCCTGCCGGAATAATTGCCGAAATGCTTTTCTTCATGGCTTTATTTGATTTTACTGAATATTATACGTCCCGAGTCCGTTTGCAGCAGACTTGTCACCTCAACAGTTAGCTGCTCGCCAATGTGATTTTTGCCATGCTCCACAACAACCATTGTACCGTCTTCAAGATATCCCACACCCTGAGAATGTTCTTTTCCTTCTTTAAGAATAGTGATTGCAAGCTCCTCACCGGGAAGAACAGTCTGCCGCAAAGCAAGTGCAAGGCTGTTGATGTTCAAAACTTTAACGTTTTGTATTTCTGCAACCTTCAGCAGATTATAGTCCGTCGTTATTATTTTACCGTCCAAATTTTTAGCAAGGGCAACGAGTTTTTCATCCACCGAACCAATATCAGTAAAATCCTCATTGGAAACTTCCACCGGAATATGCTTCTGCTCCTGAAGTCTTTTCAGCACATTGAGCCCTCTCCTGCCCTTCTGCCTTCTCAAATGATCGTGAGAGTCCGCTATATTTTGCAGCTCTTTTAGTACAAATACAGGAATTACAAGTTTTCCTTCCAGAAGATCAGTATCCACAATATCCGCAATCCTTCCGTCAATTAAAGTGGAAGTATCTATAACTTTGGGAATTTCCTGATATTTTCCCTTTGTTTGCTTTTTATACATCTTATTAATCAGATTTTCCAAGAGGTTATAATTACGGTAACCAATAAAAATACCGAGATATGCAAATACAAAGTAAAAAGCCATCTTAAAAGCTTCGTTAATAAAAGCCCCAAGAGCAGATGTGACAAAATAAGCAATTAATAAAAACAGAAGCCCCCCGATAAAACCTGATGCCACCTTCATACTCTTAAGGTCAACAATTAGCGTTTCCACAAGGTTAATTGCCAGAACTATACCAATAGCATAGGTTGTTGCATAATAGATATCGATGTTAAGAGTATCACGAAAAAATATAAAAACAGCAAAAATGATAATAGAGTAAATAATTCTAAAAAGCCACATTTTAACCTCTCTCTAATATTAAATACAAAAACAAACTTATACCCTTTTAAAAGATTATATCATTTATTAACACTTACTCTCCACTAAAAAACACGAAATCTCAGGCAGAAAATTTAAAAAGACTTATTCCGCCTTCTTTAGAAAATGATACCAATAAGTCTCTCCAAAAACATTCTGAGAAATTCAATCACAAAAATCAAAATGATAGGTGATATATCTATCATGCCTATCGGAGGAACAAGCCTGCTGAATGGACGCATTATGGGATCAGTGAGGGAATGAATCATCTGAACCACAGGATTTGAGGGATCCGGACTTACCCATGACATTAAAGCCCTGATAATTATAAGCCACGTAAGATATCTGAGTATGCCTATTATGGACAACAGACCGTTTTCAGTAACATGCATCAGCGAAGTAACAGGATCTGCCGTACCCTGGCCTATCAGATTGAAACCCATCCACAATCCGGAATCTAAAATAATATACGCCAAAAACACAAGAATAACAGCGGGCAAAACAATGATATTTCCGGGTATTCCCGTTAATGTCCGTGCAAGTTTCACCCAAAAAAGCCCCATTCTGTGAAAAAATGACGTATAAACTGTAGCTCCGTATGTATTAACCATACTTCCAAGAATGATAGCAATAATATAGAAAAGCATCAGAAATATAAGAATATCGTCAATGGTCACAAACAGTGCCTGCATAAAAGGATAACCGCTGAACACCCAGAATAAAAAAGCATAGAGCACAACAATCAGCAAAATCAGCACAGGAGTCAGCTTATCCGACTGTGCTTTATTTTTACCTTTCAGAAGAGCCCCGTATACCGGTTCGGTCATAGAAGCAACAATTTTGCCAAAGGGATTAAAATATAATTCCTGCCTTGTCATGGAGGTGCGCAATAACAAAACAATAATATAAAGCTTTACGATAAAACCGATTAAAAACATTGAAACCTCACTTATTATAAGTTCTTTTGCCAAAAATTTTCGAGCCCACTCTGACCATATTAGAACCTTCTTCTACAGCTATTTCAAAATCAGCACTCATACCCATTGATAACGTATCAAAACCCTCTGTGCCGGACCTCTCAAACTGATCTTTGTAATGTGCAAATAGTTCATACATTTTTGCAAAAAGATATCTATTGTCTTCGGGATTTTCCCGGAAAGGAGGCATTAACATAAAGCCCCTTAAATTCAGAGAGTTGCACTGAAAAATATATTCCAGTAAATCATCCAGGTTTGCCTGGTTAACGCCGCCTTTCTGTTCCTCAAGAGCCAGATTCACCTGTACCAGTATATCCTGCTTTCTACCTTCTCGATAAAACCTTTTATGCATTTCTTTTACCAGACTTTTCCTGTCCACCGAATGTATAAGTTTAAAAACACCGGGAATATATTTAACTTTATTGCTCTGCAAATGGCCGATCATGTGAAATTCCGCTGCTGTTAAGTCTTTACACTCATCAATTTTATCCAGTGCCTCCTGCACTTTATTTTCGCCGAAGATTTTCTGACCAGCGCGGTATGCTTCTCTGATGCTGGAAGATGGAAACGTCTTGCTCACTGCAACAAGGGTAACGTCTTTATCAATTTGAGGGGACTTTTCTGCCGCTTTTTTTATTCTGTTATTTATTTCAGCAAGATTTTCAGCAATCATGATTTCCTCATAATCACGGAAAGCAGCCTTCCCGTCTTTTCTCCATCCCTTCTGTAAGAATATAAGTATTTATTACAAAAAGTACACCTTTGTAAATGAATAATTCGGTTTACTCCGGAAAACTTCAGAATATTTTCAATAATCTTGCGTAAGTTAAGATAGCAGCTGCCTTCTTTTTCTTTGTAAATATCATTGAATTGAAATTTTTCGATAAAACTCCCAACAAGATCAGGGGACACTTCATAGCAATCTGTGCAGATACCGATATTAGCAACAGCTGTATCAATTTTATCTCCTCTGCCTTGAAAAATATCAACGGCATTGTTTATTATCCCGGCATAGATACTCCTCCAGCCGCAGTGCAGATTTGCTATATTATTACCCCCTATAAGCTGCACGGAAAAACAGTCGGCTGTAAGAATCCCCAACGGCAGATCAAGGTGAGATGTAATAATGCCATCATATCCTTCCGCTTTATTTTTATCTTTGTTATCAAAGTCATAGATATTTGCAGAATGAGTCTGACTTACAGTAAAAGGTGGAGAGGGGAGATTAAAAACATCTGTCAAAACTCTGTAATTCGCATAATTGTCGCTGAGGCTTTGGTTTTCTGATAATGCAAAATCCCTGCCGCCTGCAGTAAAACACACGATATCACTGCTGATTGTTTTTATATCGTAATATATTATTCCTCTTTTGCTTTTAAGCATTTTTCATACTCTCTGTGTAATAATTCATCTGTATTATGATCGATCAGTTTCTCCCAATCAAGTTTTTCATTAATATTAATACCGCCTCCTTTTGAGCATTTATATCTTCTGTATTGATTTATTGCTGATTTGATCTGGAATCCATTTTCCATATATTCTTGATATAATTCTTTTACTTCAAAACCTGCTCTGGAGAGAATCATTTGTAATTCAGCAGACTTGTATGACATTATTTCAAACTTCACATTGGGAATCCGTGCCACCCCTTTTTTCAGTAAACTGATTTTTCTTTTAATGGATAATTTTCCATCCGGTTCAAAATATTGAAAAGGGGTAAAAGGCTTCGGAATAAAGATATTTACTGATATTCTGATTCTTCCTATACGATTGTAATACTTAACCTGCGTTTCACGAAAAATGTCAGCTACACGTTTTATCCTGTCAACTATCAGTAGAATGTCGTCTTCTTTTTCAAAAGGCAGGCCTATCATATAGTAAAGTTTTAAATTTTCAATTCCGGTTTTTGCTATAATCTCAGTTTTTTCATATATTTGCTCAGGAGTTATATTTTTCGCAATAACCTTCTTCAGTTTTTCTGAGGCTGTTTCTTCAGCTATTGTTATAGATCTGACACCCATTTCTTTCAACAGAGAAAGAAGCTTATCATCAAGGGAATCGATTCTCAGAGAAGAGACAGAAACATTGTAACCCATCATTTTCAATTCAGTGAGTAAGTCATAAATATCCGGGAGATCACCAAAAGCAGCGCTTATCAGTCCGAGATTTTTTACCCGGCATTCTTTTTTTACAGTTTCTATAATTTTTTTTCTGTTAAAGATTCGATAGGGTTTAAACGAATAGGAAGCGGTGCAGAACCTGCAGTTATATTTACATCCGCTGGAAAGCTCGACAAGATACTCTCCGGCAAACTCACCCTTCCCGCTTATGATGCAGGATCGGGCAAAATCTTCATTTTTTTTTCTTAAAGGCTTAACCCTTTCTGTTTTGCTGTAAACCACCGCATAACTTAATGCACCGATTTTACATAAAAAATCCTTTTTATCATTATAGTGTTCAAAAATATTTTTTAAATCGGGAATCATCGGTTCGATATCGCCGGCCAGCTGAACATCAGCAATCGAATACAGGAGACAGGGATTTATCAGCGATAATGCTCCTCCAGCTATAACCGGCGGATGTTCGACTCCTCTGTCGTCTGTAAACACAGAAATCTTCTGGGAATCCAAAAACTTAATGAAGTTCAGAACATCCTCTTCATAATTTATACTTAAAGCTATTATGTCAAACTCAGCCAGAAAACGTTGATTTTCTATAGAAAGATTGTCCTCATAAAAATCCAGCACAAACCGCTCGCAGCAAACATCCTGAAAGGAATTGAATATACGGTAAGCTGTCTGAAACCCGATATTTTGTATTCCAATTTCATAATTGTTGGGATAAACAAGGGCAACTTTTGTCCTGGCATTTTTCAAAATTGCCCCTTTTTCGGAGTCTAAGATATCTCTGTAGTGCTTAATAACACTCCATTTTTCCATTCAACTCAGCCCGCTGAAGAAAAATATACTCAAGCAAAGACCAAAAAAATCGACCGGACAGTATTTAGCAGTTGATAATAAAAGTTTATACATGAGAAAAATATACAACAACCGATTATTCATATCAACCATGTTTTGACTTTGGCATGCTTACTAAATTCACATATTTTGTATACGTAATCCGTGATGTGTGGCACGAATACGCGAAATTGAGGTATTTGGAGGTATTTAAAGTATTTGAGGTGATTAAAATGGAAAAATTTTAAAGGTTTAATTATTTTTTTAAGAACAATGCGGCAGGGAAAAAATCTTGTAATTTTTAATATTTTTTTTAATCTAATATAAACTGAAAAAATCGGAGGGTTATTTTGACAAAACTGATAATTTACGACTGTGACGGTGTGCTCTTTGACAGCAGAGAAGCTGTATTGGCCTACTATGATTTTATATCGGAAAAATTTGACCTTCCTAAAATAAACAAAAATGATATTGAGCAGGTCAATAAAGCCATGATGAAGACTAATGTGGAAATAATAAACATGCTTACTGAAGACACAAATAAGATAAAAGATATACTTGATTTTGCAAATAACATGAGTTTCAAGAATTTCTTAGGACTCATGAAACCGGAGAAAAATTTAAAAGAAACTCTGAAAATACTGCATGATAAAGGACTAAAAATGGCTGTATTTACAAACAGAGGACATTCCCTCCATTACCTCCTGGAGCATTACGAAATTGACAGATTTTTCGGCTGCAAAATCACCTCTTTTGACGTGGAAAACTCCAAACCTCATCCGGAAGGCATTTATAAGATTTTAGATTTCTTCAATATCGAAGAGAAAGATACTATTTATATAGGCGATTCCAGCACCGATTATTTTGCTGCCAGGGAATCGGGTGTTCCTTTTCTGGCCTTCAACAACAATCTATACGAAGCTACTGTAATCAGTGACCACAAAGATCTCATCCGATATATAAAATAAAGCCGTGAAGCGTAATGCGTTATGCGTAAAGCGTAAGATGTGAACTGTTCAAGGTTTAACTTTGTTCAATGCTGCTAAAGACAGTCAGACCAGCACCAGTCCTGAGGACCGGTAAATATGTGGAACACATTAAAGCCGGATTTAACAGGCTTCAATATTTAATACCCACTCAACTAATATACCACTCGACCAATAAACCAATCCACCATCTCCCTATTTTGGACATGCTACAGTTTAGTAGACAGTAAGTTAAGCCAATGCTATAAAAAAAGCAGAGGTGCGAAATGAAGAAACGAAGAGTTTACAGTGAATCTTTTAAGCGAGAAGCTGTAGAATTAT